>NZ_JBQCGC010000037.1:0-155284 GCF_051956055.1 Amnibacterium sp. | reverse complement strand
CCTCGGCTTCTCGAACGCCGATCGGCAGTGGGTCGTCACGGCGTACTCCCTCGCGTTCGGCAGCCTCCTGCTGCTCGGCGGTCGCCTCTCCGACCTGATCGGCCGCAAGCGCACCTTCCTCATCGGCCTGATCGGCTTCGCGGCGGCGTCCGCGATCGGCGGCGCCGCGCCGACCTTCGGCGTGCTGATCGCGGCGCGCGCACTGCAGGGCGTGTTCGGCGCGATGCTCGCGCCCACCGCGCTCGCGGTCCTCACCACCACGTTCACCGTGCCGAAGGAGCGCGCGCGGGCATTCGGCGTGTTCGGCGCGCTCGCGGGGGCCGGCGGCGCGATCGGGCTCCTGCTCGGCGGGGTGCTGACCCAGAGCCTGGACTGGCGCTGGAACCTCTACATCAACGATGTCATCGCGGTGGTGGCCGTGATCGGCGCGATCGTCCTGGTCCCGAACCTGCACCGGACCGGCCCCCGCCCGAAGCTCGACGTGCCGGGCACGCTCCTCGTCTCCGCCGGCCTGTTCGGCCTCGTGTACGGCTTCTCGAACGCGGAGACCGACGGGTGGGGCTCCCCCGCCAGCTGGGTGTTCCTCGCGGCCGCCGGCGTCCTGCTCGTCGCGTTCGTGCTCTGGCAGCGCCGGGCCGGGCACCCGCTGCTGCCGCTCACGATCCTGCGGGACCGCAACCGCGCCGCGGCGTACGCCTCCGTGGTGATCGCCGGCGCCGGCATGTTCGGCGTCTTCCTCTTCGTCACGTACTACGTGCAGTCGACGCTCGGCTACTCGCCGATCCAGACCGGCGTGGCGTTCCTGCCGATGATCGGGATGCTCGTCGTCGCCGCGCAGCTCGGCACGAACCTGCTCGTGCCCCGGCTCGGCCCGAAGGTCATGGTGCCGATCGGCATGCTGCTCGCCGGCTCGGCGATGGTGCTGTTCACCCGGCTCGACGTGCACACCGCCTACGCGCCCGGGCTGCTGCTCCCCCTGATGCTGATGGGCGCGGGGATGGGCTCGATCATGCCCGCGTCGATGCAGACCGCGACGCTCGGCGTCGACCGGCAGTACGCAGGGGTCGCCGGTGCGCTCGTGAACACGAGCCAGCAGGTCGGTGGATCGATCAGCACCGCCCTGCTCAACACGCTCGCCGCGACCGCCGTCACGGACTACCTCGCGGCGCACGCCCCGGTCACCGCGGTGGTCGGCGCGGAGGCGGCCGTGCACGGGTACGCGACCGCCTACTGGTGGTGCGCGGCGTTCTTCGCCGGAGGCGCGGTGCTGGCCGCGGTGGTGTTCCGGCGCCGGAACCAGGGCCTCGCGCTGCACACCGCGCACGCCCCCGCCCAGCCCGACCAGCACGCGCAGGAGCCCGTGCTCGCCCGGGAGCCCATCGGCGTCTGAGGCGGCCGTCGCCGCGGTACCCGGGCTCCGGTCCGGGTACCGTGGCGGCATGCCCGAGACGGAGACCGTGCCCGAGCAGACCGAGTACCGCGCCACGGCGGAGGCCTCGAGCCCGCATCCGGAGGACTGGGGCCGCGCCGTGAGCGTCGTCCTGCAGGACCTCGCGGGTCAGGCCGAGAGCGCCGGGAGGGCCGCGGACGCCCTCCGCGACGCGGAGGTCCTGCTGCGCATCGAGCCCATCGACGAGGGCGTCTGCATCACCGCGACCTGGCGGCCCGCGGCGGCCTGACGCCCCAGCGCGACCGCCTCTTCCGCCGGACCGACCGCCGAGGTAGGTTCCCCCCGTGCCTGCACAGCACCCCCTCGCGGGGGCGGGCGCGACGCCGTGGTCGCGCTACCTGAGTCTCATCGCCACGGGAACGACGCTGGAGCGGACCGCTGCCTTCAGCGACGCCGTCTTCGCGATCGCCATGACGGTCCTCGTCCTCGAGCTCCGCGTGCCGGAGGTTCCTCCCGGGGATCTGGCCGCCGCCCTGCCGTCGCTCGTCGGTCCCTACCTCACCTTCGTGCTCAGCTTCGCCGTCGTCGGAGTCGTCTGGCTGTCCCACCACCGCAAGCTCGCCGTGATCACCCGGTTCGACCAGGGGCTGCTACGGCTGAACCTGGTCGTCCTCCTGCTCGTCGCCTCGGTCGGGCTGCCGACCGCCGTGCTCGGCCGGTACGGGGACACCGTTGCGGCCGTGGTGCTCTACGCCGCGCAGATCGCTGCCATGGGCGTGTCGATGGCGGTGCTCTGGAGCTGGGCTCGGCTGCGGCGACTCGTCGACCCGCGGGTCGACGTCGCCGTCTTCCGACTGATGCTCCTGCAGACGATCGTCCTGCCGGCCGTGTTCCTGATCTCGATCCCGGTCGCGCTGCTCGCCGGTGCGACGGCCGGTGAGCTCGTGTGGCTGCTCGGCGTCCCGGCCGCGCTCCTGCCCCGGATCGCGGGCGTCCGGCGCGGACGAACGGGGGTGCGCGCATGAACGCCCGGCTCCGGGCCCATCCCGTCTGGACCGTCCTCGGGCTCGAGACCGCGCACTGGATGGTGGTGATCGGCGGCTCGCTGCTGCTCGCCATCGCGCTTCCCGGCCTGCCCGGATACAGCACGACCGGCCCGAGCAGGAGCCTGCTCCTCGTCCTGGTCTCGTGCGGGCTGATCCTGGCGCTCATCGCCGCGCTGCGCTGGTGGCGACTCGCGGCGTTCACCCCCGTCCGCGCCTGGCGCGATCTGCGGCTCTACTGGCTTCCGGCCGTCCTGCTCGTCGTGCCGCTGGTCGCGGGGGTGCGGCAGCTCGCGCCCGGCGCGCTGGCCGTGCTCGCGGTCGGCTACATCGCCACCGGCGTGTACGAGGAGGCGCTCTGGCGCGGGGTCATGGTCGGCCTGCTCGGCAGGATCGGCATCTGGCCTGCAGTGCTGCTGTCGTCGGTACTCTTCGGACTCGGTCATCTCGGCAACGGCGCGCTCCGCGGGATGTCCGCGCTGATCGTCCTCCAGGCCTTCGGCTCGGCCGTGCAGGGTGTGGGGCTCGCCGCGCTGCGCCTGCGCACGGACACGATCTGGCCGCTGATGGGCTTCCACGCGCTGCACGACTTCTCGCTGCAGCTCGGGACCCTCCCGATCGCCGCGATCGAGGCGCCGATCGACACCGTCCTCCTCATCTACGGCATCGTGCTGCTGCGGCGGAGCCGACGCTCCGCCGTGATCACGGGCTGACCGCGCGCCTCACGCGGGCTCCGTGCCCGCCTTCCCCGCGCTCTCCGGGGCCTGCCTCCTGCCGCCCGTCGATCTCGGCAGCGTGAACACGAGCAGGAACGCGACCACGGCGAACGCCGCGCTCACGAGCAGGGCGGAGGCCGCGCTCGTGCCGAACGCGTCCGCGACGTCGGCCGGGGTCGGGCGCCGGCCGGTCGGGAACGAGAGCGTCCCGAAGAACACGCTGCCGATCACCGCGATCCCGATCGCGGACCCGATCCGCTGCATGGTCGAGGTGACGCCGCTCGCGGCTCCCGCCTCCGACGGATCGACCGTCGCGACGATGAACTGCACGTTCGGGGCGATGAAGAGGCCGCTGCCGAACCCGGCGACCAGGAGCGGGCCGAGCAGGTCCCAGTTCGTGAGGTCCGTCGACGGCACGAGCAGCAGCACCAGCCACACGCCGATGAGACCGAGCGCGACGAGCCCTGCGCCGATCACGAGCACGCGCCTGCCGATCGCGACCGCGAGCCGGGTGCTCTGGGAGGCCCCGACGATGCTGCCGATCGCGAACGGGATCGAGACCAGGCCCGATTCGAGCGCGGTGTGCCCGAGTCCCGCCTGCCAGAGCAGGGAGATCGAGAAGAAGATGCTGACGAAGGCCGCGAAGTAGACGAGCGCGAGGAACGTGCCTGCGGTGAACGCCGGATGTGTGAAGAGGTGCGGCGGCACGAGCGCGCTGCGGCCGCGGGCGACGACGCGGCGCTCCCACAGGCCGAAGAGCACGAGCAGCACCACGCCGCCGCCGAGCGACAGGAACGTCCAGACCGGCCAGCCCTGGTCCTGCCCCTCGATCAGCGGCACCAGGATCGCGGTCAGCGCGCCGGTCAGCAGCACGAGCCCCACCAGGTCGACACCGGAGGCCGCTGAGGCCTGCCGCGGGCTGTTCGGCACGAGGGCCGCGGTCAGCACCAGCGCGACGACGCCGATCGGGAGGTTGACGAAGAACACGTAGCGCCAGCCGTCGGCCTCGCCGAACGCCTGGATCAGCAGGCCGCCGAGCAGCGGGCCGATCGCCGAGGACACGCCGAGCACCGCGCCGAACACGGCGAAGGCGCGGCCGCGCACCCGGCCGGAGAACAGCAGCTGGATGTACGCGGAGACGGCGGGCAGGTAGACGCCGCCCGCGAGGCCCTGCACGACGCGGGAGACGATCAGCTCGCCGTCGTTCTGGGACAACCCGCAGGTGACGCTCGAGGCCACGAAGAGGACCAGCCCGCTGAAGAACACCCACTTGTGCCCGAACCGGTCCCCCAGCCGCCCCGCGGGGATCAGCGCCAGCCCGAAGGCGAGCGCGTAGCCCGAGATGATCCACGACAGCGTCGCCTCCGACGCGTGGATGCTCGTCCGGATCGTCGGCAGGGCGACGTTCACGATGGTCGCGTCGATGAGGGACATGACGGCGCCGAGCAGGATCACGGCGAAGGCGATCCAGCTGCGGCGAGGCGTCACCTGGATGGTGCCGAGTGCGGGCGCGGAGGCAGACATGGTGCTGGGAGTCTGACGCACGCTCCCTCCGAGCCCGGCCGGGCGCTCAGAGGCGCACGAGCATCTTCCCCACGTTGCCGCCGCGCATGAGGTCGAGGAACGCGTCCACGGCGTGATCGAGCCCGTCGCGGACCGTCTCGTCCCACACGAGCCGCCCGTCTCGCACCCACGGCGCCACCTCCGCGACGAAGTCGGGCCACCGGTGCAGGTGGTTCGGGGTCGTCCAGCCGCGCAGGGTCAGCCCCCGGGTGATGACGTGGAAGAGGTTGTCGGGCCCCGGCGCGCGGTGCTCGTCGTTGTAGGAGGTGATCGCGCCGCAGAGCGCAGCCCGGCCGCCGTCGTTGAACACCTCGAGCGCCGCCTCCAGGTGGTCCCCGCCGACGTTGTCGAAGTAGACGTCGATCCCCTCGCCCTGCTCGGTGCCGGTCGCTGCGACGAGCTGCCGGCGGATCGGCGCCGCCTTGTAGTCGAGCCCGACGTCGAAGCCGTAGCGCTCGGTCAGGAGGCGCGCCTTCTCCGGGCCGCCTGCGGAGCCGATCGTGCGGGACGCGCCCTTGAGCTTCGCGATCTGGCCCGCGGCGGAGCCGACCGCCCCGGCGGCGCCGGAGACGAACACCACCTCCCCCTCCCGCAGCGCCGCGATGTCGGTGAGGCCGAGCCACGCGGCGAAGCCGGTGCCGCCCAGCACGCCGAGGTACGCCGAGGCGGGCACGCCCGGCACCTCCTGCACGCGGCGGAAGACCCGCGCGCTCCCCTGCGCGACGTCCCGCCAGCCGAGGTCGTGCTGCACGAGGTCGCCCTCGGCATAGCCGTCCGCGCGGGAGGCGACGACCCGGCCGAGCGCCGCGCCGGTGAGCGCCGCGTCGAGCTCGAAGGGCGGCACGTAGCTGCGGCCGGCATTCATCCGGCCGCGCATGTACGGGTCGACCGACATCAGCTCGTTCCGGACGCGCACCTCGCCCGGCTGCAGCTCCGGCAGCGTCTCCGTGACGGTCCTGAAGTCCTCATGGGTGGGCCAGCCGGTCGGACGGCGGGCGAGGTGGATCTGCATGCTCTCGGTCACGGGGCGACGGTACGCCGCGGGCGCCCGCGCGCACGCCGCTCAGCCCGCGCACGGCAGGATGTGGGCATGCGTGCAGTGCAGTACGAGCAGTACGGCGGACCCGAGGTCCTCGAGATCGCGGAGGTCGACGAGCCGCACGCGGGTCCGGGGCAGATCCGCATCCGCGTCCACGCGGCGGGCGTGAACGCGATGGACTGGAAGCTCCGCGACGGGATGCTGGCGAAGGGGCCGCTCACCGCACCGCGCGGCGTCGGCGTCGACGCGGCGGGCGTCGTCGACGAGGTCGGCGAGGGGGTGACCGGGGTCTCGGTCGGCGACCGGGTCTTCGGCTCGGGACGCGACACCTACGCGGAGCGCGCGATCCTCGGCGTGTGGGCGCCGCTCCCCCACCACGTGCCGTTCGAGGAGGGCGCGGCGGCGCCCGTGCCGATCGACACCGCGTTCCGCATCCTCCGCGAGCTCGGGCTGCACGAGGGCGACACGCTGGTGATCTCCGGCGCCGCGGGCGGCGTCGGGACGGCCCTGATCCAGATCGCGAAGGCCCAGGGCCTGATCGTGATCGGCACGGCGAGCGCCGCGAACCAGGAGTTCGTGGAGGCGCTCGGCGCGCTCGCCACCACGTACGACGAGGGCTGGGTGGAGCGAGTCCGCGAGCTCGCCGTCGCCGAGGTGAACGGCGCAGCGGACCTCGCCGGCAAGGGCGTGATCCCGCAGCTGATCGAGCTGACCGGCGACCCGGCCGAGGTGGTGACGATCGCAGACGCGTCGGCGACCGAGCTCGGCGCGAAGGCGACCTTCGGCGGCGGCGACAAGGCGGGGGCCCTCCGGGAGGGCGCGCGGCTGATGGGGACGGGCGAGCTCCGGATGATCGTCGAGGAGACCTACCCCCTCGAGCAGACCCCGGAGGCGCAGCGGGTCAGCAAGCTCGGGCACGGCCGCGGCCGTGCGGTGGTGCTGATCGACTGAGCCGGCGACCCCGGCCGGGCGGCTTGCCGGTGTCGGCGCGTCCCCATACCGTGTGCGGGTGAGGATGCGCTGATGCTCGGCCGGGTGCTCGTGAGGTTCCTCCGGCCGTACTGGCCGCTGATCGCAGGCGTGGTGGTCTTCCAGGCCGGGCAGTCGATCGCGTCTCTGATGCTGCCCAGCCTGAACGCGGACATCATCGACCAGGGCGTGGCGAAGGGCGACACGGGCACGATCCTCCGGCTCGGGGTCGTGATGCTGGTGGTCACGCTCGCGCAGATCGCCTGCTCCATCGTCGCCGTCTGGTTCGGCTCCCGCGCCGCGATGGCGTTCGGCCGCGACGTGCGGCTCGCCGTGTTCCAGCGGGTCGGGTCGTTCTCCGAGCGCGAGGTCGCCCGGTTCGGCGCGCCGTCCCTCATCACCCGCACGACCAACGACGTGCAGCAGGTGCAGATGCTCGTGCTGATGACCTGCACGATGCTCGTCTCCACCCCGATCCTCTCCATCGGCGGCGTCGTCTTCGCGCTGCGGGAGGACGTGGGGCTCTCCTGGATCGTCGTCGTCGCGGTCCCGGTGCTGCTCGCGGGTGTCGGCCTCGTGATCTCGCGGATGTCGCCGCAGTTCCAGCGGATGCAGGTCCGCATCGACGGGGTGAACCGGGTGCTGCGGGAGCAGCTGACGGGCATCCGGGTGATCCGCGCCTTCGTCCGGGAACCCGTCGAGACCGCGCGGTTCGAGGAGGCGAACCTCGCCGTCACCGAGACCGCGGTGCGGGCGGGGCGCTGGTTCGCGGTGATGTTCCCGTTCGTGATGCTCGTGCTCAACGTCTCGAGCGTCGCGGTCGTCTGGTTCGGCGCCTCCCGCATCGACGACGGCACCCTCATGGTCGGCCAGCTGACGGCGTTCCTCAGCTACCTCGTGCAGATCCTCATGGCGGTGATGCTCGCGACGTTCCTCGCCGTGATCCTGCCGAGGGCGAACGTCTCCGCCGGGCGCATCGGCGAGGTCCTCGAGACCTCCTCGACCGTGGTCCCGCCCGCCGTCCCGAGCCCGATCGCCGGGGAGGACGGCACGGTGGAGCTGCGCGCCGCGACCTTCGCCTACCCGGGGGCTGAGCACCCCGTGCTGCAGGAGGTGTCGCTGACCGCGGCGCCCGGCGAGACCGTCGCGATCATCGGCAGCACGGGTGCGGGCAAGAGCACGCTCGTGAACCTCCTCCCCCGCCTGTTCGACGTGACCGGCGGGCAGGTCCTGATCGACGGCACCGACGTCCGCGAGCTCGACCCCGAGCTGCTCTGGTCGCGCATCGGCCTGATCCCGCAGCGCGCGTTCCTCTTCAGCGGAACGGTCGCCTCGAACCTCCGCTACGGCGACCCGGACGCGAGCGACGAGGCGCTGTGGGCGGCGCTCGCGACCGCGCAGGCGGCGGACTTCGTGCGCGCCATGCCGCTGGGGCTCGACGCGCCCATCGCGCAGGGCGGCACGAACGTGTCAGGAGGCCAGCGGCAGCGGCTCGCGATCGCGCGGGCGCTCGTCAAGCGGCCGCCGATCCTCGTGTTCGACGACGCGTTCTCGGCGCTCGACACGGGGACGGACGCGCGGCTCCGTGCCGCGCTCGACCGCGACTTCGCGGACGCGACCCGCATCGTGGTCGCCCAGCGGATCTCCACCATCGTCGGCGCGGACCGGATCGTCGTCCTGGAACGGGGCCGCGTGGTCGCGACCGGGACGCACGAGGAGCTCGTCGCGACGTCGCCCGAGTACGCGGAGATCGTCACGAGCCAGCTCGCGGTCGAGGAGGCGTCCGCATGAGCGGCCCCCGGCCCGGCGTCGCCGC
Organism: Amnibacterium sp.; assembly: GCF_051956055.1. Lineage (NCBI taxonomy): Bacteria > Bacillati > Actinomycetota > Actinomycetes > Micrococcales > Microbacteriaceae > Amnibacterium > Amnibacterium sp. The sequence continues at coordinate 146,748 of NZ_JBQCGC010000037.1, read as the reverse complement.
TCGCGGTCCCGCGCCCGCGGGCGCGAGACGCGGCGGTCCAGGCGGGATGGGCATGGGCATGCCCGCCGAGAAGGCGATGCGGTTCGGGCCATCCGCCCGGCGCCTCCTCGGACGGCTCGCGCCCGAACGGCTCGGCGTCGTGCTCGTCCTCGCCCTCGGGATCACGAGCGTCGTGCTCACGGTGCTCGGCCCCCGGCTGCTCGGCGACGCGACGAACCTCGTGTTCGGCGGCGCGCTGTCGCGGCAGCTGCCGGCCGGCACCACGAAGTCGGAGGTGATCGCCCAGCTCGAGCAGCAGGGCCGCGGGACGCAGGCCGACCTGCTCCGCACCCTGCCGATCGACCCGGGCCACGGCATCGACTTCGCGGCGCTCGGCTCCCTGCTGCTGCTGGTCCTCGCGCTCTACGTGGTCGCGTCGCTGTTCTCGTTCCTGCAGGGCTTCCTGCTGAACGCGATCACGCAGCGCACGGTGTTCCGGCTGCGCGCCGACGCGGAGGCGAAGCTGCACCGCCTCCCGCTCGCCTACTTCGACCGCGTGCCGCGGGGCGAGCTGCTCAGCCGGGTGACGAACGACCTCGACAACGTGCAGCAGTCGCTGCAGCAGACCCTGAGCCAGGCGGTCAACTCGGTCCTCACCGTGGTCGGCGTGATCGTGATGATGTTCGTGATCTCGCCGGTCCTCGCCGTCGTCGCGCTCGTCACCGTGCCCCTCACGATCATCGTGACGACCCGCATCGCGAAACGGTCCCAGCCGCTGTTCGTGCAGCAGTGGACGAGCACCGGCGCGCTGAACGCGCAGATCGAGGAGGCGTACAGCGGGCACGCGCTCGTCAAGGTCTTCGGCAGGCAGGCGGAGGTCGCGGAGCGGTTCCAGGCGAAGAACGAGGAGCTGTTCGCCTCGTCCTTCGGCGCCCAGTTCGTGAGCGGGCTGATCATGCCCGCGACGATGTTCATCGGGAACCTCGTCTACGTGGTCGTCGCGGTGCTCGGCGGCGTGCTCGTCGCGGGCGGCTCGCTCTCCCTCGGCGGGGTGCAGGCCTTCATCCAGTACTCGCGGCAGTTCACCCAGCCGCTCAGCCAGCTCGGTTCGATGGCGAACCTGCTGCAGTCCGGGGTCGCCTCCGCCGAGCGCGTCTTCGACCTCCTGGACGCCGAGGAGCAGTCGCCGGACCTGCCCGACGCGGCCGTCGTGCCGATCGGTGCCGCGGCGGGCCGGCTCGAGTTCGAGCACGTGGCCTTCTCCTACGAGCCCGACAAGCCGCTGATCCGCGACCTGTCGCTGGTCGCCGAACCGGGCCACACGATCGCGATCGTCGGGCCGACGGGGGCCGGCAAGACCACGCTCGTCAACCTCATGGAGCGCTTCTACGAGCTCGACGCGGGCCGGATCACACTCGACGGCGTCGACATCGCGGCGATGGCACGCGCGGCCCTCCGGTCCCGGATGGGCATGGTGCTGCAGGACACCTGGCTGTTCGCCGGCACGATCCGCGACAACATCGCCTACGGCCGGCCCGGGGCGAGCGAAGAGGAGATCCAGGACGCGGCGCGGGCCGCGTACGTGGACCGGTTCGTGCACGCGCTGCCCGACGGGTACGACACCGTGCTCGACGACGAGGGCGGCAACGTGTCCGCAGGCGAGAAGCAGCTCATCACCATCGCGCGCGCCTTCCTCGCCCGGCCGAGCGTGCTGATCCTCGACGAGGCGACCAGCTCGGTCGACACCCGGACGGAGCTGCTCGTGCAGCAGGCGATGCGCGCGCTGCGCCGCGACCGCACGAGCTTCGTGATCGCGCACCGCCTCTCCACGATCCGCGACGCGGACCTCATCCTCGTGATGGAGCACGGCGACATCGTCGAACAGGGCACGCACGACGAGCTGCTCGCCGCGGACGGCGCCTACGCGGCGCTCTACCGCGCCCAGTTCGCCGCGGCGATCGAGGGCTGAGCGCTCGGAGTCGAGCACTTCGGCAGGCTCGATCGACTTCGGCAGGCTGAGCACGCGCCTTCTGGCCTGCCGAAGGGGATACAGCCTGCTGAAGTGGGTCCGTTCGGGCTCGCCGGTAGCCTCGTGGAGTGCAGGAGGAGCCGCTCGTGCGGGTGCTCGGACCGGTCCGGTTCACGGATCGCACCGGCGCCGACGCCTCCCCCGTCGGCGCGATGCCGCGGCGGCTGCTCGTCGCGCTCGCGCTCGGCGGGCCCGACGGGCGCAGCATCGCCGCGCTGACCGACGACCTCTGGCCGGACGACCCACCCCGCAACCCTCGAGGCGCGATCCAGATGCTCGTCTCGCGCCTGCGCGCGAGCGCCGTCGAGGGGCTGCTCGGTTCGACCCCGACCGGGTACCGGGTCGCCGGGTCGGATCTCGCGCTGGCCGAGCAGCGCGCGGACCCGGCGGCGCTCGAGCTGTGGACCGGCGAGCCGGGCGCGGATCTCGAGGACGGCCTCCTCGCGCAGGAGCTGCGCGCGCGGGCGGGGCGGGCGCGCGTCCGCCTGCTCGGCATCGCCGCGGACGAGCGGGAGGCGGCGGGCGAGGACGCGGCCCCGCTCCTGCAGCAGCTCGTCGGCATCCGGCCGCTCGACGGCCGGCCGGTCGCCCGGCTCATGCGCGCGCTCGCCGCTTCCGGCCGGACGGACGCCGCGCTCGCCGCCTTCGCGGGCCATCGCGAGGCGCTGGCGGAGGCGCTCGGCGCGGACCCCGAGCAGGAGCTCGTGCAGCTGAACGCCGACCTCCTGCGCGGGCAGGCGCCGCCCGACGCCGCCGAGCTCGTCGGCGTGCGCGCCGGGACGACGCCGCTGCTCGGCCGCGAACCGGATCTCCTGGTGCTCGAGTCGACGGTGACCGCGCACCGGCTCACCTCCATCGTCGGCACCGGCGGCCTCGGCAAGACCCGCCTCGCGCACGAGACCGCGCTGCGCCTCGCCGACCGGTTCGAGCGGATCGTGTTCGTCGAGCTCGTGGGTGCCCGGGAGGACGGCGACGTCGAGCTGGTGGTCGGGGCCGCGGTCGGCGCGCGCCCCCTCCAGCGTGCCCGGCGCCTGAGCGACGCGCTCCCGCCGGATCTGCCGACCCGGACGCGGGAGGTCCTCGCCGCGCGGCGGACGCTCCTCGTGCTCGACAACTGCGAGCACGTCGTCGACGCGGCGGCCAGGCTGGCCGCCGACCTCCTCGGGGCGGTGCCGGGGCTCACCGGGCTCACGACGAGCCGCGTGCCGCTGCTGCTGCCCGGCGAGGCGGTCGTCGCGCCGCAGCCGCTCGCCGCGGACACCGACGGGGCCGCGCTGTTCGTCCAGCGCGCGACGGCCGCACGGCCGGGCGTGGTGCTCGACCGCGATCTGGTGGAGCGGGTCTGCTCGCGCCTCGACGGGCTCCCCCTCGCCATCGAGCTCGCGGCCGCCCGGCTGCGCTCCATGGCGCTGCCGGAGCTCGACGCCCGGCTCGCCGACCGCTTCGCCGTGCTCGTGGGCGGCGACCGCACCGCCCCGGACCGGCACCGCACGCTCCTCGCGGTCATCGAGTGGAGCCGGCGCCTGCTCTCCCCCTCCGCCGCCGACGCCCTGGCCTCGCTCGCCGTGTTCCCCGACGGCTTCACCGCCCTGGCGGCCGGCGCCCTCCTCGGCACGGACCCGGCCGAACCGCTCACCGAGCTCGTCGACCAGTCCCTGCTCACCGTCGGCGAGACGCGACCCGGCCGCAGCCGGTACCGGATGCTCGAGACCGTGCGCGAGTACGGGCTGCGCGAGCTGCGCGAGAGCGGGCGCCTCGCCGACGTGGTCGCCCGGTTCGACGCGTGGGCGCTCGGCTTCGCGCGGGAGACCGCGCCCGGACTGCTCGCCGGCATCGATCCGCGCGCCACCGCCGCGGTGGCGGACGAGGAGGAGACGCTGCTCGCGCTCGTCCGGCGGGACGCACGCACCGAGGCGGCCCTCGCGGCCGTCGCGCTGCTCGCCGAGTCGTGGCTCTACCGGGGCGAGTTCGAGCCGACCGCCGTCATCCTTCCCACCCTGCTCGAAGCGGGCCGGGTGCCGGGCGGTTCACCGGAGGGCGTCGGGGAGGCCGTCCGCGCGCTCGCCATCGGCTCGTCGATCGCGCTGATCGCGTCGCGGCCCGAGGCCGCCCGTGCGCTCGCGCTGCTCCGCCGCGTCGTGCGGCGACACGACCCGCCGCCGGGGTTCTGGACGGTGTTCGCGCGCGAGCTCGTGCTCAGCCCGGACTTCGAGACCGGCGTCGCCGCCCTCGACCGCCTCACCGCCGACGCGGACCCGCTCGTGGCCGCGTTCGCACTCGCGATGCGCGCGCAGCTCGCCGAGAACGCCGGCTCGCTCGACGACGCGCTCGTGGGCATGACGGCCGCGGACGCGCTCTCCAGCCGGCACGGGTACACGTGGCTCCAGTACCTGGGCCGCGTCAGCGTCGCATCGCTGCGCAGTCAGCGCGGCGACCACGCCGCGGCGCTCGCGCTCGCGCTCCGGACGCGCCGCGAGGTCGAGGAGCTCGGGATCGAGACGGACCTGCGCCAGCTCGACTGGCTCATCGCCGGCTGCCGGCTCGCCCTCGGCGACGTGGACGAGGCCGACCGGGGGTTCGCCCGCCTCGCCGGGACGCGCGGCCGGGGCGGCGCGGACGACGAGGCGGACAACCGCGTGCTCGCCGCCGCGGGGCTGGCGGAGGTCGCGACCGCTCGCCGCGACGTGCCGCTCGCGCTCGCACGCTGGGAGCAGGTGCTGTCGATCCAGGCGCGGTCCGGCTCCCCGTGGCGGCTGCTCGCCGCAGGCAGCGCGCTCGCGGCGCAGGTCGAGCTCGGGGTGCCCCCCGCCGCGCTCGCCGAGCCGTACCGCCGGCTCCGGACCCGCATGATCGCGGTCGCGCGGCTGCAGGGCGACCGCATCGACGCGCCGGTCTCGGGCGCGGCACTCGTCGGGCTCGCGGCGGTGCTCCTGCCCGTCGCCCCGGAGGCGGCGTCCGAGGTCGCGGCCCTCGGCGCGGCGCTGGGCGCCAGGCGGGATCTGCCCTCCATCGCCCGGGCGCTGTCGGGTGTCGCACCCGCTGGGGCGTCCGTCGAGGACGCAGCAGCGCGGGTGATCGCGCTGCTGCGATCACCCGCGCTGCGGCGCGGACCGGGCCCGGCCGGGAGCTGACCCTCAGGCCTTCCGCATGTAGGCCCGCACCGTGAGCGGCGCGAGCACGGCGACGACCGCGGCCGCGCCGACGAGCGACAGCCCCACGTCGCCCGTCACCTGCTGCGCGTTGACCATCGCCCGCACCGCGGAGACGAGATGCGAGATCGGGTTCACGTCGGCGAACCAGGCGAGCCAGTCCGGCAGCTTCGCCGTGTCCACGTACGCGTTCGAGAGGAACGTCAACGGGAACAGCACGAGCATCGAGATGCCCTGCACGCTCGACGCGGTGCGGGCGAGCATCCCGAACAGCGCGAAGATCCAGCTGATCGACCAGGCGACGACGATGACGAGCAGGCCCGCCGCGACGGTCCAGCCGAGGTGCTCGAACACCCGGTGGTAGCCCATCAAGCCGCCGACCACGAAGGTGATCGCGGTCGCGAGGGCGTACCGGACGGTGTCGGCGAGCAGGGCGCCGGCGAGCGGGGCGATGCGCGCGATCGGCAACGACCGGAACCGGTCGAACACGCCCTTGTCCATGTCCTCCCGCAGCTGCGTGCCGGTGACCACGGAGCCCGTGATCACCGTCTGGACGAGGATGCCGGGGATGAGGATCGGGAGGTACCCGGTGACGCTGCCCGCGATCGAGCCGCCGAAGATGTAGGCGAACATCACCGTGAAGATGACCGGCTGCAGCGTCACGTCGAAGAGCTGCTCGGGGGTGCGGCGCACCTTGAGCAGCCCCCGGTAGGCCATGGTGAGCGACTGGCTCACCACGCGGGTGAGCCCGTTGCGCGGCTGCGCCGCGGCGATGGTGGCGACGGCGGTCATGCCAGCACCTCGTCCTTCTCGGCCTCGGCGGCCGTCGTGTCGGCCCCGTGGCCGGTGATGGTGAGGAAGACCTCGTCGAGCGTGGGCTTCTGCACCCCGAACTCGGCGAGCCGGATGCCTGCGTCGCGCAGATCGACGAGGAGGTCCGTGACGCGGTCGGGGTCCTGGAGCGGCACGGTGAGCCATGCGCGCTCCGCCGAGGCGACCGGCTGCACGCCGACGCGAGCACGGATGCGCGCCTCCGCGACCGGCAGGTCGGCCGGGTCGGCGAGCCGCAGCTGGAGGGAGGCGGTGCCGACCGACGCCTTCAGGTCGTCGGCCGTGCCCTCCGCGACGACCCGCCCGCGGTCGATGACCGCGATGCGGTCCGCGAGCTGATCGGCCTCGTCGAGGTACTGCGTGGTGAGCAGGACGGTCGAGCCGGTCTGCACGAGCTCGCGGATCGTGTCCCACATCTGCGCGCGGGTGCGCGGGTCGAGGCCCGTGGTGGGCTCGTCGAGGAAGATCAGCGGCGGCTGCGCGATGAGGCTCGCCGCGAGGTCGAGCCGGCGCCGCATACCGCCGGAGAACTGCTTCAGCGGGCGCTTCGCGGCCTCCGTGAGGGAGAAGCGCTCGAGCAGCTCGACCGACTTCGCCTTCGCCTGCCGTGCGGACAGGCCGAGCAGCCTGCCGAACACGACGAGGTTCTCGGTCGCGGACAGCGTCTCGTCCACGGACGCGTACTGGCCCGTGACGCCGATGAGGCCGCGGACGGTCGGCGCCGCAGCGACGACGTCGTGCCCGAACACGCGGGCCGCGCCGCCGTCCGGTCTCAGGAGGGTCGCGAGCATGGAGATCGTGGTCGTCTTGCCCGCGCCGTTCGGGCCGAGCACGCCGTAGACGCTGCCCTGCGGGACGACCAGGTCGACGCCGTCGACCGCGCGGAGGGCGCCGAAGGTCTTGACGAGTCCGTCCGCCTCGATGGCGGGCACTGCTGTGGTGGTCATGACGGGCACTCTGCCGACAGTCGCTCACACACCGCTCACGCGTCGCTCACACGCCGGAGGCCGGCAGGACAGCGGGTGTCGGTGGCGGCACGTAGCCTCGCCGCCATGTTCCTGCTGGGCGGCGCCGTCGTGCTGTCCGCGACCGACCTCACGAACGCCACCGAGTGCGAGTGGGCGGTGCTGCGGCGGCTCGACGCGAAGCTCGGCCGGGCCCTGGCCGTGCCCGACCCGGTCGACGCGTTGCGCGATCGGGCCGCCAGGCTCGGCGACGCGCACGAGGCGAGGCAGCTCGACGAGTACCGCAGGCAACGCGGTGCGGCGGTCGTCGAGATCCCCCGGCCGGACGACGCGCGCGACCCCGTCGCGCTCGCCGCCGCGCAGGAGCGCACGCTGGCGGCGATCCGCGACCGGGCGGAGGTGGTGTTCCAGGCCACGCTCTTCGACGGCGCGTTCCTCGGCTTCGCCGACTTCCTCGTCCGCACCGGCGACGTGTGGGAGGTCTACGACACGAAGCTCGCCCGCCGGGCGAAGGTGACCGCCCTCATGCAGCTCGCGGCCTATGCCGGGCGGCTGCAGGCGCTCGGCGTCCCGGTCGGTGAGCACGTCCACCTCCTGCTCGGCGACGGGACCACCTCCACCCATCGGCTCGCCGACGTGGCGCCGGTGTTCGAGGAGCGGATGGCCCGGCTGCGGACCCTCGTGGACGAGCGGGTCGCCGCGCCGGCCGCGATCGCGTGGGGCGCTGAGGGCGTCGCCGCGTGCGGCCGCTGCGCGGAGTGCACCGCGCAGGTCGAGGCGACGCGCGACGTGCTGCTCGTCGGGCGGCTCACCGTGCGGCAGCGCGAGCGCCTGCGGGCCGCCGGCCTGCCGACGATCGAGGCGTTCGCGGCGAGCACCGGCCCCGTGGAGGGCATCGCGGTCGGCCCGCTGCAGCGCCTGCGCCTGCAGGCGCGCCTGCAGCTCGAGGCCGATGGCGGCACGGGCGTCCTCGCCAGGGTCATCGACCGGGAGGGCCTGGCCGCCCTGCCCGAGCGCGACCCGGGCGACGTGTTCTTCGACTTCGAGGGCGACCCGCTGTGGTCCGACGACGGGCGCACGTGGGGGCTCGAGTACCTCTTCGGCGTCGTGGAGCTCGACGACGCGGGGCGCGAGCGGTTCCGCCCGTTCTGGGCGCACGACCGCGCCGCGGAGAAGGAGGCGCTGCTCGGCTTCCTCGAGTACGTCCGCGCCCGCCGTGCCGCACACCCCGGGATGCACGTCTACCACTACGCGGACTACGAGCGGAGCCACCTGCAGCAGCTGTGCGCCAGGCACGGCGTCGGCGAGGCCGTGCTCGACGAGCTGCTGCGCGAGCACGTGCTCGTCGACCTGTACCCGGTCGTGCTGCGATCCGTCCGGATCTCCGAGCGGTCCTACTCGCTCAAGAAGCTCGAACCGCTCTACATGGGCGACCGCCTGCGGCAGAGCGATGTGACGACCGGCGCCGGTTCGGTCGACGCCTACGTCGAGTACCGGCGGCTCGTCGACGCGGGCAGCACCGACGAGGCCGCCGCCGTCCTGCGCGAGATCGCGGACTACAACGAGTACGACTGCGCCTCCACCCGCGGGCTGCGGGACTGGCTGCTCCGGCTCGCCGACGAGCGGGGTGTCGCCCGGCGCCCCCCGCTCCCCGAGGAGCCGGAGCGGGACGCCGCGCTCGGGCGGCAGGAGGACGAGGTGCGCGACGCGCTCCTCGCCAGGATCGCCGACGTCCCCCGCGCGGACCGCACGCCAGACCAGACCTCCCTCGCGCTCGCCGCCGCGGCGATCGAGTACCACCGGCGGGAGGACAAGACCTTCTGGTGGGAGCACTACAACCGGCAGATCGCGCCCATCGAGGACTGGGCGGATCAGAAGGACGTGCTCGTGGTCGAGCTGGCCAGGGTCGCTCGCGACTGGGCGCAGGAGGGCAGGCAGGTCTCGGCGACGCGGGTGATCGAGCTGGTCGGCCGTCTCGCGCCCGGCAGCGGGCTCGGTCCCGGTGACACGCAGGTGTTCGTGATGTACGACGCGCCGCCTCCGGCCGGCTGCGATCCCGTCCCCGCCGGGCAGCGGGGTGAGCACGGCCGAGGCTCGGTGCTCGAGACGAGGCTGCTGCCCGACGGCCGGACGCTGGTGGTGCTCGAGGAGCAGGCGGGCCGCCGCGACGGCGTCGCGATCGAGCCGTGGCAGGACCTGCCGGTGGCGCTCACCCCGAAGGCGCCGATCTGGACCCGCAACCAGCGCGCCGCGATCCTCGAGTGGGGCACGCATCTCGTGGCGGGCTTCCCGGCGGGGGACGCGGTGCTCGACCTGCTCCGGCGCACGCCGCCCCGGCTCGCGGGAGGCGGCACGGCCACCGCACCCGCCGATCCGACGGCCGCCGCGATCGCCCAGGACGTGCTCCGGCTCGACCGCTCGTCGCTCGCCGTGCAGGGACCGCCCGGAGCGGGCAAGACGCACGTCGGCGCCGAGGTGATCGCCGCGCTGGTGCGCGACCACGGCTGGCGGGTCGGCGTCGTCGCGCAGTCGCACGCCGTGGTGGAGAACCTGCTCGACCGGGTGGTCGCGGCCGGCCTGCCCGCCGACCGCGTGGGGAAGCGCCTGTCGTCGGCGGGCACCGTCGGCGACTGGACCGCGATCGAGCCGAACCGTCCGGTCGGGGTGAAGCTCTGGACGGGTGCGAGGCGCGACGGCGGGTACGTGCTCGGCGGCACGGCGTGGACCTTCAGCGACGCGCAGCAGGTCGAGCGGAAGGACCTCGACCTCCTGGTCGTGGACGAGGCCGGCCAGTTCTCGCTCGCGAACACGGTCGCCGTCGGCGTGAGCGCGCGGAACCTCCTGCTGCTCGGCGACCCGCAGCAGCTGCCCCAGGTGAGCCAGGGCCTGCACCCGGAGGCGGTGGACACGTCGGCGCTCGGCTGGCTCTCGGACGGCCACGACGTGCTCCCCGCCGAGTTCGGCGTCTTCCTGCCGGAGACCTGGCGCATGCACCCCGTCCTCACCCGCGCGGTCTCCGACCTCGCCTACGAGGGGCGGCTGCGCGCGCGCCTGCCGGAGACCGCGGAACGATCGCTCGAGGGCGTCCAGCCGGGGCTGCACCCCGTGGCGGTGGCGCACCCCGGCGACACCGTCGAGTCCCGCACCGAGGCCGACGCGGTGCTCCGCCTCGTGCACGAGCACCTCGGGCGGATCTGGACCGATCCCTCCCACGATCGCGACCGGGAGCCGCTCGAGCAGGAGGACCTGATCGTCGTGGCGCCCTTCAACGCCCAGGTCGCGCTGCTGCGCGGCGTGCTCGACGCCGAGGGGCTCAGCCGCGTGCGGGTCGGCACGGTCGACCGGTTCCAGGGCCAGGAGGCGGTGATTGCCATCGTCTCCCTCACCGCGTCCTCGGCCGCCGACGTCCCGCGCGGCATCGGCTTCGTGCTGGGCCGCAACCGGATGAACGTCGCCATCTCCCGGGCGCGGTGGGCGGCCTACCTCGTGCACTCCCCCGCGCTCGCGGACGCCGTGCCCTCCGACCCCGCCGGCGTCGCGGAGCTCGCCGGCTTCCTGCGCCTGACGCGGTGACCCGCCCACCGCCCGCGTCCGCAGGGGCGGGCAGGATCCGTGCGGTGCTCGTCGCCGTCGTGCTCCTGCTCCTCGCGGTCGTGGGCGTGCAGGTGGCCTCGGCGTTCCCCCGCGCCACGGGGCCGCGCCCCACCCCCACGCCGCTGGACGCGGCGGCCGTCCCCGCGGGCGCCGACGCCTCCTGGCCGGTGTGCACGCCGCCGCACGGTTCGACGCGGACGATGCCGCTCGCGACGGCGCCCGCGTTCACGATCGTCGGCGTGAACGACGGGCTGCCGGGCACGACGAGCGCGTGCATCGCGCGGGAGCTCGCGTGGGCCGGGACGGCGACGGGCGGCTCGTCGCAGCCGCGCCTCGCCTACTACGTCATGGCGGCGGATCCGTGGACGAAGCCGCAGCTGCGGTGGGTGCCGCATCCGGCGTGGCCCACCTCCGACCTGGTCGACGGCACCACCGTGCCGGTGCCTCGCGCCTTCGCGGAGGCCACACCCGGTGGCGGATGCGCGGGTGCGCACGGCGACCCCGCGTGCGCCTACGTGTACGGCTGGGCGATGGCGCGGTACGCGGCGTCGATCCCGGGCCTGCCGTCGCCCCGCACGCACCGGTTCTGGATCGACGTCGAGGCGCAGGACACGTGGAGCGACGACCAGCGCTTCAACCAGGCCGTCGTCGAGGGCATGGCCGCCGGGTTCACCGCGCCGGTCGGCCGGGGCGGGGTGGGCACCCGGGTGGGGCTCTACGCCGACCGCACCGAGTGGTCGAGCATCATCGGACGCCTGCGGTCGGGCAGCCCGCTCGACCGGCTCGACGAGTGGGTCGCGATCGGGCCGGCAGGCAAGCGCGCCGCGGTCGACGCCCTCCAGCACGACCGGCCGCTCACCCCGGGAGGCCGGATCCGGATCGTGCAGTGGCTCGACGGGCGGATCGACCGCGACGTGGCGCTGCCCGCGGCCCGCTGAGCGCGGTCGCGGTCAGGCCGGGATCGAGGACCGGGACGGCAGGTTCAGCAGCGCGACCACGGCGAGCACGATCAGGATGATCGACCCGGTGACGACGAGCGCCTGCAGGCCGGCACCCGGGAGGATCAGCATCACGATGCCGGCGACGATGTCGATCGCGGCGCTGGCGATGAGCTGCCAGGGCTTCCTCCCCGACCGCTTCGCGGACAGGAGCGCGAGATGCCCGACGCCCTCGAGGATCCACCCGATCCCGATCACGACGCCCAGCGCGAAGATCGTGCGGAACGGGTCGGAGAGCGCCATGATCCCGGTGATCAGCACGAGCACGCCGATCGCGCCGACGAAGAGCCGCACGCCGCCGCCTGCCGCCCCCGGCGTGAAGGCCGAGACGAGGCGGTACACCCCCGCGGCCGTGAGGTACACGCCGAAGACGATCGCGATCGTCAGGAGCGACGGACCAGGGAAGAGCAGCCCCGCGAGCCCCAGCAGCAGCGCGATGACCGCCACGGCGATCAGCCAGCCGCGCTCCATCCGGATCCGGTCCACGACCGGACCGGCCTCGACGGTCTCGGTGCCCACCATCTGATCCTCCTCGTTCACGGAACATCATCCGACTGTCCGCTGAACGTGGGCGGTGGATCAGGTGACCGGCGAGAGCCGCTTCTGCAGGAACGCGACGACCCGTTCGCGCGCGTCGAACGCGGGATGGCCGGCCCGTTCGCGCACCTCGCCGGTGAGCACCGAGTGCGCCGACCGGCCGAAGCCGCCGGGGTTCCCCGGCGACGAGTCGAGCTCGATGACCTCGAACGCGTCGCCGAGCCGGCGACGGAGGGTGTCGAACCGCGCGCGCGGGACCGACCGGTCCTCGCTGAACCGGAGGCCGAGCGCGCACACGTCGCCCTGCACGGCGCGCGCCGCGACCGCGTCGAGCTCGGCCGCGGAGAGCCCCGGATCGGCGGCCCGCGCCCGACCGACCGGGAACGGCATGGCCGGCTGGCTCGCGACCGCGGCGAGCACGGCGGGGTCGACGGCCGCGGCCAGCGCGAACCCGCCGGTGAAGCACATGCCGATCACCCCGACCCCGGCCCCGGGCGTCCGCGTCGCCAGGTCGGCCGCGAGCGCCCGCAGTCAGTCGGCGAACGGGCGCCTCGCGTCGGTGGCGAACGCCCGGAACTCGCGGGAGACACAGAGCCGGGGCAGCACGCGCAGCACGGCGCCGCCCGTGGTCGGACCTCCCGGCTCCCCGAACGGCGAGGGCACCGCGACCGTGAACCCCGCCTCGACGAGCCGGTCGCCGAGCCCCAGCACCTCCTGGGTCATGCCCGGGATCTCCGGCACGAGCACGACCCCGGGACCGTCGCCCCTGCGGTACACGTCGTGCTCGATCCCGCCCGCGGCGAACGGCGTGGCCGTCCAGTCCTGCAGCGCACCCCGTCGCGGTCCGTCCGTCATGCCGCGAGTCTGCACCGTGCGCCCCTCCCCTACGGTGAGTCGGTGCCCGTGGCCTTCGCCGTCCGAGCCGTCCTGTTCGACATGGACGGCACGCTGATCGACTCGACCCCGGCCGTCGACCGGTCCTGGGCGGCCTGGGAGCGGCTCTGGGGTGTCCGCCTCGGCGTCCGCGCATCCGCGCTCGGCATGCCCGCGCGCGACATCGTCGCGGCCCGCGTGCCGCCCGCGGACGCGGAGGCGGCGTTCCGGGACATCGAACGGCTCGAGGTCGAGGACGTCGCCGGCATCACCGTGCTGCCGGGCGCGCGGGAGCTGCTGGCCGCGATCCCCGCGGGCCGGTGGGCGATCGCGACCTCGTGCAGCGCGCCGCTGGCGGCCGCCCGGCTCGCCGCGGCCGGCATCGACGCGCCCGCGGTGATCACCGCCTCCGACACCGCGCGCGGCAAGCCGCATCCCGACCCGTACCTGGCGGCCGCGGCCCGGCTCGGGGTGCCGCCGGAGGCGTGCCTCGTGGTGGAGGACGCCGTGGCCGGCGTCGCCGCGGGGCGGGCCGCCGGGTGCGCCACGCTCGGCGTGCTCGGATCGGTGGCCGCGCACGAGCTCGGGGCCGACGTCGTCGCGCGGGATCTCACCGCGGTCCGCGTGGAGACCGCGGGCGATCAGCTCCGGGTGCTGGTCGACGAGTGCGCGGACGAGGCGGACCGGAAGATGTCGCGCACCTGACTCAGCAGCTCGATCAGCCGGGCCTCCTCGACGGCCGGGATGGTGTCGAGCAGCGCGTCGAGGTCCGCGCGCACGCTCCCCACGATGTCGTCCAGCCGCTGCGCCGCCGAGTCCGTCAGCGCCAGCCGCCGCACCCTCGCGTCGGAAGGGTGCGGCACGCGGTGCACGAGGCCCGCGTTCGTGAGCCGGTGCACGATCTCCGTCGCGCTCCCCGAGCTCACCCCGAACCGCGCCGCGATGTCGCCGACCCGGGCGCTGCCCCCGCGGCGCTGCACGCGGTCGAGGTACTGGAGCACGGCGAAGTCGGTGTTGTTGATCCCGAGCTCGACGCGGACCCGCTGGTCCAGCGCCTTCTCCGCATCCTCGACGGCGTCGACCGCGGTCACGATCGCGTGGGCGGATCCGCTCGCGATCTCGTGCGGCGTGCGCTCATCCTGCATGGGGCTCCTCGCCGCGTCCTCGCCCGTCGACGCGTCCCGGGCGGGGCGTCGAGGAAGTGGTCCGGTGCCCGAGACGGTACTCCACGTCCGGCGCGTCCGCATGGGACGGTCAGGAGGCTCCCGGTCTCGGCCTCCCGGAGCCGTCAGCCGTATGGACGCCAGGTGCCCCACGCGCTGCGCACGTGCGGCCGGGGATCGGACTCCGACCGGTCCTCGCGGTCGAACACCCAGGTGCGGCGATCGGCGTCGTCGAACGGCGGCCACCAGTCCGGCGCCGCGCCCGTCCTGGCGAACCGCAGCCACGCGCCGGACATGCGCCCCGTGAGCGCGCGAGCCGCCCGGTCCGCCCCGAAGAGCGACGCCAGCCGGCGCGTCGGACCGCCGCGCCGCGCCATCACGTGGTCCAGCTCGGCGCCGTGCGCCGCGCCGAGCCCGAGCGCGCGCATCGCGGGTGGCGCGAAGTCGAACCGGTACATCCACACGGGGGCGATGCGGGAGTGGCCCGCGGCGACCTCGACGGCCGGGGCCCAGAACATCAGGTCGGTGACGAAGCGCTCCAGCGCCCGCGCGCCGCGGCCGCCCGCGTACTCGGCGAGCACCCGCTCCTTCGCCGACGGCACGGTCGCGGCGAAGAGCCGTTCCATCCTGACCGGGGTCGCCTTCAGGCCGGGCATCCGCTGGAACAGGGTGCCCTCGTCGGCGTTCGTGCCGACGATCAGCGGCAGCGGCAGCCCTTCCCCGCGCCTGAGCACCTCCGCCGGGTAGTCGGGCACGAGATCGCCGTCGACCACCGGACCGAGCACCCGTGCGGCGGGGAGGCGGTCCGACACCGCGAGGTCGAGTCGCGTCGTGGCGGCGGCGAGCACCTCGGCGTCGATCGTCCGCAGCGCGGCGGCACCGCCGGGTAGCGCGGCGACGAGCTCGGCCGCCCATTCCCGTGAGCGCTCGCTGCCGTGCACCGCCGCGATCGCAGGGCTCTCCGCGATCACCCGCCGGAACAGGCCGGCCGCGGCCGGCATCGACAGCAGGGTGAGCACGCTCGACCCGCCCGCGGACTCGCCGAAGAGGGTCACGTTGTCGGGATCGCCGCCGAACGCCGCGATGTTCTCGCGCACCCACGTGAGCGCGGCGAGCTGGTCGCGCAGCCCGACGTTCGCCTCGATCGGCGCCTCGGCGGTGCCGTACTCGGAGAGGTCGAGCCAGCCGAGCGCACCGACCCGGTAGTTGAACCCCACGAACACCACGTCGCCCGCCGCCGCGAGCGACTCGCCCCGGTACGCACCCGCGGTCGCGGCTCCGATGCCGAACGCGCCGCCGTAGATGAAGACCAGGACGGGCTTCGGCCCGCTCCCCGTGGTGCGCCTGGCCACGGTGAGCGTCAGGCAGTCCTCCGACATCGGCGTGCGGAGGCCCGCACCGGTCAGCGTGGAGGTGCGCGGCTGCACCGGGACCGGACCGTCCACCGTCGCGTCGCGCACACCGGCCCACGGCGTCGGCGGCTGCGGGGCTCGGAAGCGCAGTGGACCGATCGGCGGCGCGGCGTACGGCACCCCGCGCCAGACCGTCAGACCGGCCTCGCGCCGTCCCCGGACCCGGCCGGCCCTCGTCCGCACGACCGTGTCGATCGCGGTTGCGCCCATCGTCACCGGGCGGCGCTACGTGAGCCCGGCGAGCAGCGCCGCGTCGGTCTCGTCGGGATCGGTCGGCACGACGACGACCGGCCGGTACTGCCGGTGGGCGAGACGCAGCGCGACCGAACCGGTGAGCGCCGCGCGGAGCGCACCGCGGAACCCGCCGGGACGGGCGCCGACGACGATCATGAGCGCACCGACGTCCTCGGCGACCTCCATCAGCGCGTCCGCCGCGAGCCCGACGAGCTCGCGCATCGACCAGGCCACACCGCTCGGCGCGAGCACCTCCCGGATCTCCGCGAGGCGCTCGTCGCTGAACATCGGCCCGACGGCGGCGAGGTCCGGGTCGATCGGCGCGGTGAGCAGCGAGCCGTCCGGCAGCTCCTGATAGGCGTACCTGGTGGCGTCGGCCGCGACGCAGACCAGCTCCGCGTCGAACGCCCTGGCGTACTCGGCGGCGACCTGCACGACCCAGAGCGGCTGGTCGGGCAGGACCCCCACCACGACGGAGCGGGCGGATGCGGTGCGGTCGTCGGTCATACAGGGCCTCCTCGTCCCGCGACCATCATGCGACGCCCGTCCGGTGGCTCCCTGGGACGGGACGCGCCGACACGGCTTGCAGCCGTGGCGGAGCGGGCTGTGCCACGCTCATGCTGAGCATCCGTTCACCCCCGGTTGTGACCGACCTCGACGATCGCTGCCGGTTTGCCCCCGAGCCACCCGCTCTGCGCGTCACGCACGAAGGAGACGGCGTTCACTTGTCCGTCGAGATGATGATCCTGCTGCTGCTCGCCGTGCTCGCGATCGCGGGCGCCGTCGCCGGCGTCGCCGCGGTGGTGCGGCGCGGGCGCGAGCGCCTGGTCCGCCTCGAGGCCAACCCGATGCTGCCGCGCGTCTCCGCCGAGATGCACGCCGGCGAGGAGCAGGTGCTCATCCATCTCGCGAGGACCCTGGCGCTGCCCTCCGACCGGGACGACGTCGGCTACGGCGAGATCTATCTCGCCGGCTCGGTCGGCTCGACCCTGAAGCTCGCCTCGCGCTCGGAGATCGGCCGGGGATTCGAGGCCGAGGTCCGGGTGCACCGCACCCGCAGGGCGTCGGTCGCCGAGTACTTCATCCTCCGGGTGCCGGGCGACGAGACGCTCCACCCCTCGATCGTGGCGCTCGACGAGCGCATCGCCGACTCGTTCCGCTCGCTCGACCCGCAGGCGGAGGTCCTGCGCGCCGGGCGTCCCGCGGTCGCCTGAGCGCCGGTCAGCTCTCCCGGGCGAAGAGGGCCCTCCGCACGGCCCTGCGCAGGTCCACCTCGTGCGCCACGAGGCCCGCGAGGTCGGCGAGGGTCGCGGCCTCCGCGCTGCCGAAGTCCCGCGGCAGCGCGTCCAGCACCGCGAGCACGCCCACGCGCACGCCGGTCGCGTCGAGGATCGGCTGCACCGCCATCGCGCGGACGGGAGCCGACTGCACGGCGCCCGCCGTCCTCGGATCCTCGCGCACGTCCGCGACCGTCCACCCTCCGGAACGGTCGACCAGCAGGACCTTGGTCGCGAGCGCCGCGAGCTCGGCGCGGTGCGCCTCCGGGACGAAGGCCGACGCCTCCTCCCTGGGGTCGCTGAGCACGACGAAGGCCGACGGCACCTCGAGGAGCCGTGCGGCGATGCCCGTGATGCGCGCGAACTCGCGGTCCGGGGGCGCGTCCGCGATCGCCGGTGTCGGCGGGGCCACAGCGGCGACCGGCTGCACCGGCGGGCTGTCGTTCGCGATCTGCTCCGCGAGCGAGCGCTCGAACTCGGCCCGCGCCACCTCGAGCGGGAGCCGCTCCCCCGGCGACCGCCGCGTCATGCCCGTGAGGACGGAGGCGAGCCGCGACGGGATCGAGTCCGGCACCTCGGGGTCACGGGTCAGCCGCGCGAACGCGGACTCGACCACGGTCCCCGGGAACGAGACGCGACCGGTCGCGGCCTGGATCAGCACCAGGCCGAGCGAGTAGACGTCGGACGCGCCCGCGAGCACGCCGCCCTCGACCTGCTCGGGGCTCAGATAGGCCGCGGTCCCGACGGTGAACTCCCCGTCGTCGGCGGTCGCCCCGAGCACGGTCGCGATCCCGAAGTCCGACAGCTTCCCACGGAGCCGCCGGTCGCTGTGCCTGCCGGACAGCAGCACGTTCGCGGGCTTGATGTCCCGGTGCAGCCAGCCGCGGTCGTGCACGTACAGCAGCGCGTCGCAGAGATCGAGGCCGAGGTAGGCGACCTGCAGCGGCGTGAGGGCGCCGCTGCGGAGCGCCTGACCGAGGTCGGGCCCGTCCACGCGCTCCATCACGAGGAAGATGTGCGGCTGGTCGGGATCGGAGTCGTCGACGCCGGCGTCGAAGAGCGTCACGAGCGCGTGGTGGCTGAGCCCGGCGAGCGTCTGGGCCTCGTGCTGCTGCTCGCGCAGGACGCGCGCCGAGTCCGTCGGGGACGTGAAGACCTTGATCGCCACCGGCCGGTTCAGCAGGGTGTCGTGCGCCGCGTACACGACCGCGGTGCCGCCCTTGCCGATCAGGTGCTCCACCCGGTATCGCTCGGGCAGGACCACGCGTGCGCCGCCGCGATCCGGTGACGCGGTGCTCAACGCTCAGGCCGGTGGTGGGCTCGCGTCACGGTCTCGATCGTACCGGGCGGGCCGCGCCCTCCGACTGGCGGAGCTGGTCGATCCAGATGCTCTCGGCGTGCAGATCGTCCTCGGCGAGCACGTCGGAGGCGGTGCGGATCCGAGCCACCCGCAGCAGCAGGAGGCCGAACACGACCTTCGCGACGATGTCGGCACCGGACATCATCAGGTGCTCCGCCACGGTCCAGCCGCCGCCGTTCACGACGCCCTGCAGCCCGTAGACGACCGGGTAGACGAACCAGGTCACGAGCAGCACGACCATCGCCGTGGTCATCGGTGCGCGGGCCGCGGCGGGGAGCACCGGCAGCGACCGGAGCACCACCGTGACGATGACCGCGTAGACGACCACGAAGCACACCGACGAGCCGACACCGAGCCACAGCAGCGCCGTGAAGTCGGTGCCACCGCCGACCACGACCGCGCCGAGGAACCCGAGCACGACCATGAGCGCCGCCGCCGTGCCGCCGATCCAGCGGGCCCGCCAGGCGGCCCGGCCGGTGATCGCCGACACCGCGATCACCTCCACCACGAGCAGCGGCACGCTCACGGTCCAGTCGATGTACCGCGCCGTCCAGGTCCCCACCGCGTCGGCGCCGGGCACCCACATCCCGTGGCTCCGGTGGTAGCCGGTCTGGAACTCGAACGCGAGCAGCAGGTACGACAGGAACGCGACGGTGCAGACCGCGACACTGGCGTGCACCGCGGGCCGGTACCGGTCGCCGACCTCGCGCCGCGCCGACCACATCCGGGTCAGCATCGCGGCGAGGGCGAACGCCGTGACGGCGACGCCGTACTCGACGAAGGCCCGCTCGCCATCGGTCAGCGGGACCATCCACGGCTGCAGCACATTCGTCGCGGGCACGCCACAGGATGTCACGTCTTCCGAGGGATCGACCTTCGAACGGGTCGATGTCCGGCCGGCCCGTGCGCCAGGATCACGGTGTGCACGGCGAATGGCGGATGCCGCCCGAGACCGCGGAGCAGGAGCGGCTGTGGATGGCCTTCCCGCGCCCGAACCCGACCTTCGGTCCCGCGCAGCCGGAGGAGGCGTCCGCCGCCTGGGCGGCCGTCGCCAACGCCGCGGCCGGGTTCGAGCCGGTGACGATGCTCGTGGATCCGGAGTCGCTGCCCTTCGCCCGGCGCCTGCTCGACGCGGCGATCGAGCTCGTCCCGCTCCCCCTCGACGACGCGTGGCTCCGCGACTCCGGTCCGACCTTCGTCTTCGGTGCCGACGGGCGCCTTGGCGCCGTCGACTGGATCTTCACGGCGTGGGGCGGCCACGAGTGGGGCCGATGGGAGCGGGACCGGCTCGTCGGCGCGGCGGTCGGCGACCTCGCGGGCGCGGAGGTGATCCCCTCCCTGCTCGTCAACGAGGGCGGCGGCTTCCATGTGGACGGCGAGGGCACCGTGCTCCTCACGGAGACCGTCCAGCTCGACCCGCGGCGGAACCCGTTCGCCGACCGGGCGCGCGTGGAGGCCGAGCTCGCCCGCACGATCGGCGCGAGCCACGCCGTGTGGCTGCCGCGGGGGCTCACCCGCGACTACGAGCGGTTCGGCACGAGCGGGCACGTCGACATCTGCGCCACGTTCCCGTCGCCCGGGCGCGTGCTCCTCCACGACCAGCGCGACGAGGGGCATCCCGACCACGGCGTCAGCGCCCTGCTGCGCCGGAGCCTCGAGGACGCCGTCGATGCGGCGGGGCGAGCGCTCGACATCGTGCCGTTGCCCGCGCCGCCGACCCTCCGCGACGGGGAGGGCTTCGTCGACTGGTCCTACGTGAACCACGTCGTGCTGAACGGCGCGGTGCTCGCGTGCGCCTTCGGCGATCCGCGCGCCGACGCGCATGCGGCGGCGGTGCTCGCGGAGGCGTACCCGGGCCGGCGCATCGTGCCGGTGGACGCCAGAGCGGTCTTCGCGTACGGCGGCGGCCTCCACTGCATCACCCAGCAGCAGCCCGCCACGCCGATCGCGACCGGATCGATACCGCTTCAGGGCTGACGTCGAGCCTCCGACGCGGGAGAATGTCGGGGTGCCCGCCCAGCCAGCTCTCCGCCGTCGTGGCTGAGCGCGAAGCCCGCCCGGGCGACGTCCTCTGCGGTCGGTACGAGATCCAGAGCGAGCTGGGTCGCGGCGGCATGGCCACCGTGTTCCGCGGGCTCGACCGGCGGCTCCAGCGTCCCGTCGCGATCAAGGTGTTCCGCGGCGGCTTCGCGGAGGCGGTCGACCCGCAGCGCACCACCCAGGAGATGCGGCTCCTGGCCGCCGTGAACCACCCGTCGGTGGTGTCGGTCCTCGACGCGTCGAACGGCGACGGGGTGTCCGGCGCCTTCCTGGTGATGGAGCTCGTCGACGGCGACGACCTCGGGCTGCTGCTCCATCGCGCCCGCGGTCCCCTGCCCGCGGACCTCGCCCGGCGCATCGTCGCCGACGTCGCGAGTGCGCTCGCGACCCTCCACGCCCAGGGCGTCGTGCACCGCGACGTGAAGCCGGCGAACATCCTCGTCCCGAGGGCAGCCGCCGGTTCGCCCACGGGCGTCGCCGCGAAGCTCACCGACTTCGGCATCGCGCAGCTCGTCGACGGCGCGCGCCTGACCGCACCCGAGTCGATCCTCGGCACCGCGGCGTACCTCAGCCCCGAGCAGGTGCGCGGTGCGCCTCCGCGGCCCGCCAGCGACGTGTACTCCCTCGGCCTCGTGCTGCTGGAGGCGCTCACCGGGCGGCGCGCGTTCCCCGGTCCGGCCGCGGAGGCGGCGATGGCCAGGCTCCACCGTCCCCCTGCGCTGCCGCAGGACGCCTCCCCGGCGCTCGCCGACCTGCTGTCGCGGATGACCGCCCTCGACCCCGCGCACCGGCCTGCCGCCGCGGACGTCGCGACGGCGCTCCGCGGGCTGCTGGTCGGCAGGGTCACGGCGCCCGACGCCGCCCAGACCGCACCGACCCCGGTCGCCGGTCTTCTGGCGCCGGTGCCCCTGCTGCGCGCGGCGGACGCCACGCTGCCGCAGGTGCCGCTCGTCACGCCGAGCCGCGGGATGCCGATCAGCGCTCCCGTCCCTGCCGTGCGGCCGAGGACGCGGTTCCCGGCGGTGCTCGCGGTCGCGGCCGCCGCGCTCGCCGCCGCCGTCACCGGCGGCGCCCTCTCCGCGGCCGCGAACCTGAACGCGCCGACCACGACCACCTCGAACGACCACCGCGAGGCGCCCTCGACGGCCCCGACGCACGCCGTCGCCCGCCAGCAGGGTTCCGCGGACGGCGCCGCGGTGGTCGACGTGGCGCCGCAGCACACGGTGCCGTCGGCGTCCGCGAGCTCGCCGGCCCCGCGCTCGTCCTCCCCCGCACCGTCGCCGTCGGCCACGCCCTCGAGCACCGCGCCGAGCAGCACCCCCTCGTCGCCGGCGCCGTCGTCGCGCGCGCCCAGCACGCCCACCGCGCCGGCGCCGACCCCGACCGGCTCGGGCACCGGCACGCCCACGCCGTCGGGCACCAGCTCGGGCGCCACGCCGCTGATCGGCGTCTCGGCCGCCTGACCGCCCGCGGCCGAGCCGCTCGACCTCAGCCGGCGCTCGACTGGATGACCACCTGCGAACCGGCGGGCAGCGCCGTGCCCGCGGCGGGCGTGGTGGCCGCGACCGTACCCGCCGGCTTCGACGAGGGGATCGTACCGTTCAGCGCCCACGAGTACCCGGCGGCGACGAGGGCGGCCTCCGCGGCGGCCGGCGTCTGGCCGGTCACATCCGGGACCGTGCCCGTCTTCGTCGCCGGGGCGGCGGGCGTGCCGCCGTTCAGGTACTTCGGGTCCGGCTGGGCCCAGCTCGTCGCGCCGCCGTACTCCGCGTTCACCGCGGTCTGGATCGCCTTCCACACGCAGTGCCTGGCGTCCGACCCGAGGCCGATGCCGCTCGTGTAGCACCGCGTCGTCGGGAAGACGACCTTCCGCAGGCTCACCCTGCCCTTGCCCTGGAGCGTCCCGTTGTTGCCGATCCAGGCGACGGTCGTGACCTTCGAGGTCGTGCCGTCCATCCAGGTGTCGTACGCGCTGTCGGTGGTGCCGGTCTTCCCGAACTCGTACACCCCGTCGGCGGTCTTGTCACCGCTCGCCGTACCGGAATCCATCACGCCGCGCAGCGCGTACGCGGCCGCGGTCGCGACACCGCTGTCGAGGACGCGCTTGCAGTCCGCCTGGGGCACCGGCAGCTGCGTGCCGGCCGAGGTCACGACCTTGTCGATCGCGATCGGCTTGCAGAAGACCCCGTCGTTGGCGATCGTCGCGTACGCGCCCGCCATGGACACGGGCGAGACGCCGTACGAGCCGCCGATGACGAACGGCAGGTACATCGTGGGGTCCGTCTGGCCGTTCGCCGGGTACACGCCCATCGACTCGGCCAGGTTCTGCACGTCGCAGAGGTCGACCTGCTGCGCCATCGAGGCGAACGCGCCGTTGATCGACAGCGCGGTCGCCTGCATCACGGTCCGCATGCCGCCCTCGTTGGTCGTGTCGTTGCCGACGGGCCAGTCCTGGCCCACGTACGGCTTGCCGCACGCCGTGAAGCTGGATGCGGGCTTGGTGCCGGGGTCGCCGTTCACCTGCTCGTTCAGGGTGTGGCCGGTCTTCAGCCACTGCAGGAGCGTGAAGAGCTTGAAGGTGGAACCGGGCTGCCAGCCGTTCGATGCGCCGAGCGTCTGATTCGCGTTGTAGTTCACGCTCGTGGAGGTCGGGCTGCCGCCGTTGTAGCTGAAGTCCTTGTTCTGGACCATGGAGATGATCCGGCCCGTGCCGACCTCGATCGAGGTGGACGCCCCGCCGAGGCTCAGCACCGACGAGGACTTCGGCACGTAGGTGTTCATGGCCGCCTGGGCCTTCTTCTCGATGCCGAGGTCGAGCGTGGTGTAGATCTTCCAGCCGGACCGCTCGAGGTTCGCGAGCCGCGTCGGCTCGTCCTTACCGAACGCCGGGTTCGACAGGATCGTCCGGTACACGTAGTCGCAGAAGTAACCGGCCTCGGCGCCCGCCGCCTCGCAGCCCGTCTTCGCCTGGGTGATCTTCGGCGCGATGGGCGTCGCGACCGCCTCGGTGTACTGCGCCTTCGTGATGAGCTTGTTCTTCAGCTCGACCTTGAGGATGTAGTCGCGGCGCGCCTTGTTCCTCGCGAAGTTGTCCTTGACGTCGAGGCGCTGATAGCTCGGGTTGTTGACGATCGCGATGAGGCTCGCGGCCTGGGCGATCGACAGCTTGGCGGCGGTCGTGTCGAAGTAGTACTCCGCGGCCGACTCGATGCCGTACACCCGGCCGCCGAAGCCCGCGATGTTGAGGTAGCCGAGCAGGATCTCGTTCTTCGAGTACTGCTTCTGCAGCGCGATCGCGTACCTGGCCTCCTTGAGCTTCCGGGCGACCGACGGGTCCGTGCAGACCTGGTACGCGGCGTCGATGGCCTTCTGCGTCGACTTGTTCTCCGCCTCCTGCACGCAGACGTTCTTCACGTACTGCTGCGTGATGGTGGACGCGCCCTGCAGGCTCTTGCCCGCGAGGTTGCCCACCGCGGCCCGCACGATGCCGACCGGGTCGATCGCGCCGTGGTCGTAGAAGCGGACGTCCTCGCCGGCGACCGCGGCGTTCTTCGCCACCTGGGAGATCTGGTCCCACGTGACGACCTGCCGGTTCTGGGCGAAGAACGAGGCCAGCAGGACGTTCTTCGAGCCGTCCTTCGCGTAGATCTCGGTCTTCTGGTCGAGGGCCGTGATCTTCAGATCGCTCGGCAGGTCCTCGAACATCGTGATGCCGGTCTTCGTGGTCGTCCCGGTGAGCGCGATCGCCGGGGTCACCGCGACGGCGACCATCACTCCGCCTACCACGGCGATGGCGAGCATGCCGAGGAACGCGGAGAGGGCCGAACCGAAGCGGTGGCGAGAGGGCATCCGAGGATCGTACGGAGGCACCGGGCTCCTCGTGGTCGTGACGGGCGGGCGAGACGGTTCCGGTACGGACTTCACAGGGAGCGCGGGCTCCCGTGCGGTCAGACCTCCGCGAGCAGCTGCTCGACCTCGGGCAGGCGCTCCTTCGGGTACAGCACCTGCCGCGGCAGCGACCCGGTGGCGGGACCGACGAAGTGCCGCGCCTCCAGGTCGGACAGCAGCCGCCGGGCGCGCGAGTAGGGCAGGTCGAGGTCGCGCTGCAGGCGCGCCGCGGACGCGTACTGGGTCGAGACCACGAGCCGGGCGGCGCGCGCGAAGTCGCGGTAGTCGTCGCCGTGCTCGGCCTTCAGCCGGTCGAGGTCGCCGCGCACCGTCTCCGACACGACCTCGCGGGGCTCGGCCACGTCCGGGTCCTCGTCGGAGGTGAAGTAGATGACGTCGGGCTGCGCGTGCAGCACCGGCTCCAGCGGCGCGGGGGCCACCGCCGCGGGCAGCGCGACGGGCCGCACCTCCGCGTGCGCGGGCGCGGGCGCCTGCGCGACCATCCCGAGCGTCTCGGCGAGGTCGGCGTCGGTCGACTGCATCCGGTCCGCCGCCTGCATGCGGGCACCGACGGCGAGCACCGCGCCGGCGCCGAGCGCGACCCCGAGGGCCACGCCGACCGGCCAGAAGACGTAGAGCGCCAAGGCGGTCACCGCGACGGCTGCGAGCAGCAGCACCGCGGCGCCGGCCTGGCGGAGAACGGAGAGCGCTGAGGGCATGGGTGTTCCTCGATCCGGGCGGACTCCGCATGCAGCGGAGACGCGACACGACC
Source organism: Amnibacterium sp. (assembly GCF_051956055.1). Lineage (NCBI taxonomy): Bacteria > Bacillati > Actinomycetota > Actinomycetes > Micrococcales > Microbacteriaceae > Amnibacterium > Amnibacterium sp. The sequence goes on along the minus strand of NZ_JBQCGC010000037.1, from coordinate 121,647 downwards.
CACCTGACGTGACGGGCGACATCGCCGGTGTGGGGCGGACGACGGGGTGTCGTCACAACGATGTGATTCTTGCCCAAGCCACCTGGCCGCGACATGGTCCACAGCGCTCTCTAGGCCGACCATCGGCGCGTCGTTACCCAGTCGATACGGTCCTGCCCTGGAACCTCGGGGACTCCTGTCCGAACGCCCTCAGAGCCGGAGCAACCGGTCCAGCTCCTCGACGCGATCGCGGCTCAGCCGGACCACGCGGGGGCGCGATCCGCGGGACGGGCCGACGAACCCCTCGCGCTCCAGCCGCCCCATGACGTGCTGCGCGCTGGCGGTGCTGATTCCCAGCTCGCGCTGCAGTCCGGCGACCGACGCCCACTGCGCCTCCGTCACGAGCAGTGCGGCGCTCCGGAACACCGGCCAGTCGTCGCCGAGCCGCACCCGCAGCCGGCGGAACTCCTGACGCAACTCCTCCTCCCCCGCCAGGGCGTGGAGCCCGTCGGCGGGCTCGGCGAGCGCTGCAGCGGTCATCACCCGCCCGATCCGGAACACCACGAGACCGCCGGCGACGAGCCCGAGCAGCACGCCGGCCGGCCACCACGCCCAGAACCCCACGAGCACCGCCGCGAAGGCCGCGGCCCCGACGAGTGCGGTCCTCCGCACCCGGCGTTCGTCGACCTCGTCCAGCACCGGCGGCAGTGCCCGCCGCCCGTCCGTCATCACCACAGGTCGTCCCCCGTTCCCCGTGACCAGCCTGCGGGGCGCGGAGCGGGCGGCGGCGAGCGCCATGCCCCCAGAGCGGGGCGGAGCGGCCCTCAGCGGGTCCTGCGGATGCGGATCGGACCGCGCGCCGTCGACGGATCGACGGGTCGCCCGTGCTGGGTGATCTCCACCTCGCCCGCGGCGACGAGCCGCCGTGCCGCTCGGCGCACGGGTTCCATCAGGGGCCGCCAGTCCTCGGCCGTCGCCCGCGCGACGTCGGACGGGCAGATCGTGGCGGTCGCCGGCCGGGCGGCGAGCAGGTCGATGATGGCGCGTTCGAGCCGGCGGTCCTCGGCGGTCACGCCGTGCCTCCTGCAGGCGTCGCTGCAGTACCGCACGGCGTCCCAGTTCCGCGCCCACTTCGCGCGCCACTCGATGCGCCGCCCGCAGGAGGCGCAGATCCGCTCCTGACGCGGCGTCGCCCCCGACCGGTCGCGCCCCATCTCAGGCCGAGACCGGCTCCGTCGCCGCGGAGAGCTGCTCGAGGTCCTGCGGCGTGAGCGCGACCCGGCTCGCGGCGAGCAGGTCGGCGACCTGCTCGGGCGTCCTGGCGCTCGCGATCGGCGCGGCGACCGTGCGCTGGGCCGCCAGCCAGGCGAGCGCGACCGCGGTGACGGACGTGCCGTGATCGGCGGCGACCGCGTCCAGGACGTCGAGCAGATCGACGTTCCTCGGGTCGTCGAGGTAGCCGCCGGCGCGCTCGGCCCGCGCGGACTCGGTCGCCGTGCCCGGGCGGTACTTGCCCGTGAGGAAGCCGCTCGCGAGCGACGAGTACGGGATCTCCACGATCCCGAGCTCCTCGAGCGCGGGCACGAGCTCCTGCTCGATCCCCCGCTCCACCAGACTCCACTTGTCCTGGGCGACCGTGAAGGGGGTGAGCCCCTCCGCGGCGGCGATCGCGGCGGCGGTCCGCAGCCGGTCGGCGGAGAAGTTCGACGCGCCGATCTCCCGCACCTTGCCGGCCTGGACGAGGCGATCGAACGCGGCGAGGGTCTCCTCCTGCGGCACGGCCGGGTCGTCGACGTGCGCGAAGTACAGGTCGATGCGGTCGGTGCGCAGCCGCCGCAGCGAGTCCTCGACCGCCGCCTCGATGGTCGCCGCGGACAGCCCCTTGCGGGCAGGGAGGGAACCCACCTTCGTCGCGATGACGACGTCGTCCCGGTTCCCGCGGCTCGCCATCCACTCGCCGATGATCGTCTCCGACTCACCGCCCGCGTTGCCCGGGAGCCACGCGACGTAGACGTCCGCGGTGTCGATCGCGCGGCCGCCGCCCTCGACGAAGGCGTCGAGCACGCGGAAGCCGGTGTCGCGGTCCGTGGTCCAGCCGAACACGTTGCCGCCGAGGACGAGGGGCCCGAGATCGAGAGCAGTCACGGTGCACGATCATGCTCGCCCGGCACCATGGGGTCTGTGAGTGTGTCGAGAGCGCTCGAGATCGAGCGGAAGTACGCGGTGCCGGAGGGGGCGAGCATCCCCGACCTCGGCACCCTCGAGGGCGTCGTCGCCGCCGAGCCGCGGCCGGCGCTCCGGCTCGAGGCCACCTACGTCGACACCGACGACCGCGCGCTCCTCGCCGCCGGCATCGCGGTGCGGCGTCGCACCGGCGGCCACGACGACGGCTGGCACGTGAAGCTGCGCGGCGCCAGGGGCCGGATGGAGCTGCACGCCCCGATCGATCCGGCCGCGCCGGACGACCTGCCCGCCGAGTTCGAGCGCGCGCTCCGCACCCGGTTGCGGGGACGCCCCGTCGGCCCCGTCGCGATCGTCCGCACCGAGCGGCGGGCGGTGGTCGTGACGGACGGTGAGGGCGGCGGCGTGGAGGTCGTCGACGACCGGGTGCTGGCGACGGACGTCCAGGCCGGCGTGCTCCGCTCCTGGCGGGAGTGGGAGGCGGAGCAGGCGGAGGACTCGGGTGCGTGCGCGGCCCTCCTCGACCGCGTCGACGCCGCGCTGCGGAGCGCGGGGGCGGTCGACTCCGCGAGCCCGGCGAAGATCGCGCAGGCCCTCGGACTCGAGGAGCGCCCTCCTGCGCGGCAGCCCCCCTCGACCGCTGGCGAGGTGCTCGCGAGCCGGCTCGCGGTGCACACCGAGGCCCTCCACGACGGGATCCGGTCGCTCGTGCTCGAGGGCGACGACGGCGGCGAGCGGGTGCACGAGCTGCGGAAGTCCATCCGGCGCGCCCGGTCGCTGCTCGCGCTCCGGTCCGTCGCCGGCACCGCGGCGGAGCCGGTCCGCGACGGGCTCGGCGAGCTGGGGCGGCGCCTCGGCGCGGTGCGCGACCCCCTCGTCGCCGCGCGCACCGTCCGCGGCCTGCTCGACGCGGTCGAGCGCGACGTCCCCGGTCGTGAGGACGCGACCGCGCTGCTCGTGACCGCACCTCTTGCGGAGCAGGCGGCGCTCACGGCGAGGCTCACCGAGGACCTGCTCGGCTCCCAGGAGGTGCTCCGGCTGCTCGCAGCGCTCGAGGGGTTCGTCCCCGGCGGACCGCATGCGACGGCGACGGCGGACGCGGTGCTCCCCCGGCTCGGCGAACGCACGGTGCGGCGGGCGAGGCGCAGGGCCCGGCGCAGCGAGGGGGGCGGCCTGGACGCGCTGCACCGGGCCAGGAAGGCCGCGAAGCGGGCGCGGTTCGTCGTCGAGGAGCTGGCCGCGGCCGGGTCGCCGCTGCCGGGCCGCACGCTCCGCGCCGGGCGACGCGCCCGCGCGCTGCAGGACCTCCTCGGCGCGCACCGCGATCTGGCGCTCGTGCTCGACTCGCTCGGCCCGACCTCCGAGCGGCTCACGTCGTCTGGCGGCAACGCGTTCGCCCTCGGTCGCGCGGCCGAGGACGGACGGCGGCGGCTCGCGCTGCTGCAGCTGCGGGTGGAGCGGTCCGCGCGACGGCTCCGCTGAGCGCCGCTCAGGAGGCCGCGGCGCCGCCCCGGATGCCGGTGAAGGACACCACCGCCCCGGCGACGAGCAGCGCGGCGGCGACGATCGCGACCCGGACGAGCCCGGGCGTGTCGACCGCGCCGCCGAGCATGAGGCCGACGGAGGAGGTGGTGATCAGCCCGGCCACGCGCGCGACCGCGTTGTTCACGGCCGAGCCGATCCCGCTCTCCTCCTCCGGCACGGCGCCGAGCACCGCGGAGGTGAGCGGCGCGACGGTCATGGCGATGCCGAGCCCGGCGACGGCCAGGCCCGCGGCCACGAAGACCACCTGTGCGGAGCCGAACGCGGTCCCCGTCCAGAGCAGCACTCCGCCCGCCGCGACGAGCGGGCCGGCGGTCATGAACCGCCTGGGGCCGAGCCGGCCGGCGCGGGCGCCGAAGCGGCCGGAGAGCAGGATGAGCAGCACGGTCGCCGGCAGTCCGAGCAGCGCTGCGACGGTGGCGGGCAGCCCGAGCACCTGCTGGACGTAGAGCGCCGGGACGAGGAAGGCGATGCCGAACGCGCCGTAGATGAAGAGTGTCGCCCCGTTGCCCGCACTGAAGTTGCGTGCGGTGAACAGGCTCGGCGGCACGAGCGGGTGGCGCGCGCGGCGGTCCCGGAGCAGGAAGCCGACGAGGACGACGAGTCCCGCCGCGATGAGCGCGAGCGCCACGCCGGCCGGCAGCACCGCATGGGTGCCTCCGCCGACCTCGATCAGGCCGACCGTGAGCAGCCCGAGCCCCACGGCCGTCAGGACGGCGGACGGCACGTCGATCCGCGCAGGCCCCGCGCGCCTGGGAGCGTCCCGCACCCTGCCGAGCAGCAGCATCGACGCGGCCGCGGGGAACAGACCGATCACGAACACGCTGCGCCAGCCCAGCGAGTCGACGAGGAGCCCTCCGACCACCGGGCCGAACAGCTGCGACACGCTGGTCCAGGCCGTCCACCGCCCGATCGCCTTCGACTGCGCCTGCCCCTGGAAGCTCGCGATGATCAGTCCGAGCGAGCCGGGGACCAGCAGCGCGCCCGCGACGCCCTGCAGCAGCCGGGCGGCGATCAGGACCCCGGCGCTGGGGGCGACCGCGCAGAGCAGGCTCGTCGCGGCGAAGGCCACGAGCGCGACCCGGAGGACGCGGAGGCGGCCGAGCGCGTCCGAGACGGCGCCGGACAGCAGGATGAACGCGGACACGGTGAGCAGGTAGCCGTCGACGACCCACTGCTGCGTGACGACCCCGCCGCCGAGGTCCCGCTGGATGGCAGGCAGCGCGATGTTCGTGATGGAGCCGTCGAGGAACGACACGAACGACGCGAGCACCGCCGCGGCGAGCATGCGGCCCTGCACGCCAGGCGCGCGCAGGTCGGTGGTCACGACCCCAGTATCGGGTGACTCGGAGCGGACGGCACCGCCGCCGGATCGCGGCAGCCGTATGCTGACGCGCGTTCTCAGGCACCAGGGCCCTCGAAGAGAGACGGATGACCGACCAGGCTTCGACCCCCGCACCCGACCCCGGCGACGCCGCCGCGCAGGACACGGGGGCGATCGACCTGCGGGCGTGGGCAGCGGGGCACGAGGGACTGCCCGACCAGCGCGAGGTCCCCGACGCGTGCGCGCCCCGGCAGGTGGAGCGCCGCCGCGGCTTCCGGAGCTGGGCGATGCGGGGCGCGGCCGACGCCGGCTCGCACCAGGGCCCGCACGGGGAGGCGGAGCACACCCACCACTGGCTCCGCGTCATGTGCCTGACGGGCGTCGACTACTTCTCGAGCCTCGGCTACCAGCCGGCGATCGCCGCGATCGCGGCCGGGTTCATCTCCCCGATCGCGACCCTGGTGCTCGTCGCGCTCACCCTCTTCGGCGCGCTCCCGGTGTATCGGAGGGTCGCGAGCGAGAGCTTCCGCGGTGAGGGCTCGATCGCCATGCTCGAACGGCTCCTGCCCTGGTGGGCGGGGAAGCTGTTCGTGCTCGTCCTGCTCGGCTTCGCCGGCACGGCGTTCATCATCACCATCACGCTGTCCGCCGCCGACGCGGCGGCGCACGCGGTCGAGAACCCGCTGATGCCGGCGGCGCTCCACGGCGCGAACCTCCCGATCACCCTCCTGCTCATCGCGCTCCTCGGCGGCGTGTTCCTCCGGGGGTTCAAGGAGGCGATCGGGATCGCGGTGGTGCTCGTCGCGGTCTACCTCGTGCTGAACGCCGTCGTCATCGTCGACTCGTTCCTCCTCATCGCGGCGCAGCCGGAGCTGATCGGGGACTGGAGCACCGCGCTGCTGCACCAGGGCGGCGGCAGCCCGTTCGGGGTGCTGATCGTGGCGCTCTTCGTGTTCCCGCAGCTCGCGCTCGGCCTCTCCGGGTTCGAGACCGGCGTGACCGTCATCCCGCAGATCCGCGGCGGCGGGATGGTGGACGGGAAGCCCGTGCGGCGGATCGCCGGCGCGAAGAACCTGCTCACGACCGCGGCGATCACGATGAGCGTGTTCCTCATCACGTCGAGCTTCGTGACCACGCTGCTGATCCCGCAGCGGGAGTTCCAGGCGGGCGGCGCCGCGAACGGCCGCGCGCTCGCCTACCTGGCGCACGAGCACCTCGGCTCGGTGTTCGGCACCGCGTACGACCTCTCGACGATCGCGATCCTCTGGTTCGCGGGCGCCTCCGCGATGGCCGGCCTGCTCAACATCGTGCCGAGGTACCTCCCCCGGTACGGCATGGCGCCGGCTTGGGCGAGGGCGATCCGTCCGCTCGTGCTCGTCTTCACGACGATCGCGTTCCTCGTCACGTTCGTGTTCGGCGCCTCCGTCGACGCGCAGAACGGCGCGTACGCGACGGGCGTGCTCGCGCTCATCAGCTCCGCCGCCGTCGCCGTGACGCTCTCCTGCCGCCGCAAGCGGCAGTGGAAGCGACTGGCGTTCTTCTCGCTCGTCGCGCTGATCCTCCTGTACACGCTCGTCGTCAACGTGGTGCAGCGGCCGGACGGCATCCGGATCGCGCTGCTGTTCGTGCTCGGGATCCTCGTCGTCTCGCTCGCCTCGCGGGTGCGTCGCTCGTTCGAGATCCGGGCGACGAGCGTCACCTTCGACGAGGCCGCGCTCGGGTTCCTGCGCGAGGCGGAGGACTTCGGCGAGATCCATCTCGTCGCGAACGAGCCCGGCGCCCGCGACGCGCTCGAGTACACCGTCAAGGCGAAGGAGGAGCGGCGCGACAGCAACATCCCCGGCCGCGCCTCGATCATCTTCCTCGAGGTCGAGAAGACCGACTCCTCCGACTTCGAGGAGGACCTGCTCGTGCGCGGGATCATCCGGCACGGGTTCCGGGTGCTCGAGGTCGCCTCCGGGAACGTGCCGAACACGATCGCGATCGTGCTGCTGCAGATCCGCAACCTCACGGGCGTCGTCCCGCACGTCTACTTCGAGTGGACGGAGGGGAACCCGGTGTCGAACATGGTGCGGTTCCTCGTCTCCGGCGAGGGCGAGGTCGCGCCGGTCACGCGCGAGGTGCTCAGGGAGACCGAGCCCGACGTCCGCCGCCGCCCCATGGTCCACGTCTCCTAGCGCGGGGCGCACGCGAATCCGGGCGTGATCTCACCATCCGGGCGTATCCGCACGCCCGTCTCGCACGATCACGCCCGGACTCCGCGTGGGGGCGGTGCTCGGCCCGTGTCGAGGTGGCGGATGCGACGCTCGGTGGATGCCCGACGCGAACCTCGGCCCCGCCGACCTCGACATCGACGTGGCGAGGAGCCCCGAGCAGCGCTACCGCTGGTTCCTCGCCTCCCTGCTGTTCGGCAGGAACATCCGGCAGACGCAGGCCGCGCACACCTACCGCGTGCTCATCGACCACGGCCTCACGAGCCCGGAACGCTTCGCGGACCTGTCGCGGGAGCAGCTGCGCGCCCTCCTCGACGAGGGCGGCTACGACCGCTTCGACTACCTGATGGCCGACGAGCTGCACGGGGTGATGGCGGGGGTCGTCGCCGACTGGGGGTCGGTGAACCACCTGCTCGCCTCCGCCAAGGACCGTGCCGAGGCGCACGACCGGCTCGTCGCCTACAAGGGGATCGGCGACACGACGGCGCGGATCATGCTCGACCAGGTGCCCGCCGACCTGTACGGCACGGCGTGAGCATCGAGGAGGCCGTCGTCGAGCGCGTCGGCGACCGGGACGTGCGCCCCGACCGGCTCGAGCGGATCAGGGCGGTGGCTCGCGACGTCTTCGGCTGGGATCCGCTGCGCAGCGGCATCGCGGAGGCGGTGTCGGCGGTCGTGGACGGGCGGGACGTGCTCGCCGTGATGCCGACCGCGTACGGCAAGTCCGCCGTGTACCAGCTCGCCGGAGCGCTCCGACCAGGGCTCGTCGTCGTCGTGTCCCCGCTCATCGCCCTCCAGGCGGATCAGGTCGCGTCGCTGCGGGACCGCCCGGGTGCGCGGCCGGCGGCGCTCGTCAACTCCGCGGCGGGCGAGCGCGAGACGGAGGCGGCCTGGGCCGGCGTCGACGACGGGAGCCTCGGCTACCTCTTCGTCGCACCCGAGCGGTTCGCGGACGACGCCGTGATCGACCGGCTCGCGGCGGCACGTCCTGCGCTGCTCGTCGTCGACGAGGCCCACTGCGTCTCCAGCTGGGGGCACGACTTCCGCCCCGACTACCTGCGCCTCGGCGAGGTGGCCGAGCGGCTCGGCCGGCCCCCGGTCCTGGCGCTCACCGCCACCGGGTCGCGGCCCGTGCGTGAGGAGGTCGTGGCGCGCCTCGGCCTGCGCGACGCCCTGGTGCTCACCCACGGCTTCGACCGCCCGAACATCCACCTCGCGGTGCGGCGGCACGAGGACGAGGACGCGAAGGTGGCGGCGGTGCTCGACGACGTCGAGGCGCTCGAGAAGCCGGGGCTGCTCTATGTCGCGACGAGGCGCGGGACGGAGGTGTTCGCGGACCGGCTCCGGGAGCGCGGCATCGAGGCCGAGCCGTACCACGGCGGCCTCCCCGCCAAGCGCCGACGCGAGCTGCACGCCGCGTTCCACGCCGGCGAGATCGACGTCGTCGTCGCCACGAGCGCGTTCGGGATGGGCATCGACAAGCCGGACGTCCGGTTCGTCGTGCATGCGGCGGTCACCGAGTCCCTCGACGCGTACTACCAGGAGGTCGGGCGGGCCGGCCGCGACGGGCTGCCGTCGGCCGCGGTGCTGCACTACCGCGAGGCCGATCTCGGCCTCCGGCGCTTCTTCGCGGCGACCACGCCGAAGCGCGGCGACCTCCGGCGCTTCGCGCGGGCGACGCAGGAGCACGGCGGGGTCCGGGCGGCGGCGGAAGCGCTCGGGATCAGCGGGCGGCGCGGGACGACCCTCGCGCACCTGCTCGCCGACGCGGGGGTCGCGGAGCTCGACGGCGACCGGGTCCGGCTGCGGTCCGACGACGTCGACGCGGCGGCGGAGGCCGCGATGCAGGCGGCCGCGGAACGGCAGCGCATCGACGAGTCGCGGCTCGCGATGATGCGCGAGTACGCCGAGACCCGGGCGTGCAGGCGGCAGCTCGTGCTCGGCTACTTCGGCGACACGACCGCAGGGCCGTGCGGCAACTGCGACACGTGCGACAGCGGCTCGGCCTCCCGGGCCGCCGAGGAGCACGACGTGAGCGCCGGCGCGGACGTCCCGTACCCGGTCGACGCCGCCGTGCGGCACGCGGAATGGGGCGACGGGCGCGTGATGCGGGTGGAGGAGGACCGGATCACGGTGTTCTTCGAGCGCGAGGGCTACCGCACCCTCTCGCTCCCCGCGGTCGCCGAGCACTCCCTGCTCACTCGCACGGACCCTCCAGACGCCCCCGCCTAGCGTCGAGGCATGAGCGACAGCAGCAACGAGTCCGAGGGCGTCGGCGCCGCCGACCCGATCACCGGGGTGGCCGCGGGCGGCGACGACCTCGACGCGGATGCGCAGCTGCCCGACGAGGGCGCTGCGCCCGACTGGGAGGCGATCCGCGCCGAGTCCGACGAGGTCGTGACGAACGACGCGGTCGCCGGTGAGACGGTCGAGCCCGGTGCGGGCGACGGCAACGACGGCCCGACCGGAGGCGCTCCCCGCGAGCTCACCCCGGACGAGCCCGACGTCCGCCTCCAGCGGGACGGCGCGGATCTCGACAGCGCGAACGAGGACGCCTACTAGGGCCTGCGCCGCAGCCGGCCCAGGGCGCCGAGCGGGTTCGAGCGGGCCTGGGGCTTCGCGACGTCGCGCCGGTACGACCGCTTCAACGCGGTCTCGATCGAGTCGAAGTCGCCGAGGACCGCGTTGATGACGCTGTCCTCGTACCGCCCCTCCCGCTGGGCGTCGAGCACCGCTCGCCGCTCGCTGTCGAGCATCAGGAGGCGCAGCCGCGAGTAGGCGTCCGGCTGGGTGATCATCCCCTGCTCGTCGGACGTGCCGATCATCATGCGGTACTCGGCGCTGCGCTTCAGGCTCGAGACGAGCTCCTCGGGGTCCTCCTCGGTCGCCTCCTGCTCCAGCCGGGAGATCGCCGCGTCCTGCGCCTCGGCGACCAGCGACCGGATCTGGACGCGGTCCTGCTCCGGGTTCGGCAGCGGCAGCCGCAACCGGCGCACGAGCGGCCCGATGGCCAGCCCCTGCAGCAGGCTCACGACCACGATGACGAACGCGGCGAGCTGGAGGAAGCCGACGTCGGGCGTGCCGGGCGGCAGCAGGAACACCGCGGCGAGCGTCACGACCCCGCGCACCCCCGCGAAGGAGATCGCGATCGCCGTCTTCCAGTCCCAGCGCCGTTCCCGGAGCGCCTCCGGACCGAATCGGTAGAGCAGGGTCGCCCCGAACACCCACGCGAACCGGGCGACGACCATCGACAGATAGATCCCCGCGATGATGAGCACGCCGGGCAGCACCCCGATGTCGGAGGTCGCGGCGAGCTCGACGATCCCCTTCAGCTGCAGGCCGATGAGCAGGAACACCGCGTTCTCGAGCAGGAACGAGACGGTGCGCCAGTTGATGCGCTCCGCGACACGCGACTCCGCGGACTGGAACGACGGCGCGCGGTAGCCGAGCCAGATGCCGGTGATCACCACGGACAGGAACCCGGACCCGCCGATGAGCGAGGACGGCAGGTAGGCGACGTACGGGGTGGCGAGCGAGAGGGAGGTGTCGAGCACCGGAGCCCGGAGCCGGCGGCGCACCCTGCCGATCACCCACGCGACCACGACGCCGAACGCCACGCCGCCGAGCACGGCCCTGCCGAAGAGCCAGAACGCGTTCCCGAAGCCCGCGCCGGGCTCGAGGATCGCCGCGATCGCCGTGTTCAGCGACACGAGCGCGGTCGCGTCGTTGAGCAGCCCCTCCCCTTCGAGCAGAGAGGCGAGCCGGCGCGGCAGCCTGCCGGTGCCCGCGAGCGCCCCGACGCTCACCGCATCCGTCGGGGCGAGGATCGCCCCGAACGCGAGCCCGACCGCGAGCGTCACGCCCGGCACGACGGCACCGAGGAGCCAGTAGGTCGCGAACCCGACGACGAGCACCGAGAACAGCACCAGGCCGACGGAGAGCGCGAGGATCGAATCACCGCGCGACCGCACCTCGAGGAACGAGGTCTGCAGGGCGGCGGCGAACAGCAGCGCGGGCAGCACCGCGACCAGGACCACGTCCGGCTCGAGTCGCACCTGGGGCGTGAACGGCAGGTAGGAGAGCCCGACGCCCACGGCGACGAGCACGAGCGGCGCGGACCAGCCGACCTTGCGGGAGAGCCCGGTCACCGTCACCACGAGCAGCAGACCGGCGACCGTCCACGCGACCAGGCCCGCGAACGCCGAGCTCGTCTCGCCCACGGAACCAGAGTAGGGCGCCCCCGTTCAGGTCCCGGCACGCGGATCCGTGCAGTGCCGCAGTCGTGCTCCGTGCAGTCGTCTTCCTCAGCGTGTCGGCCGGTTCCTACGCTCGCCCCGTCCGCTCCGGGGGGAGCGCTCACGATCGATCTTCTGGGGGGAAGACGTGAACACGAAGCAGTTCTCGCGCGTCGCCGTCGGCACGTGCGCCGCGGCCGCGCTGCTCGTCGGGACGGGGCTGGTGTGCGCACCGGCGGCCGAAGCGGCGACACCGGGCGGCCAGACGGCGTCGCCGTTCGACCTGCTCGGCACGGTCGGCGATGCGGTCGGGTCGACGACCTCGACGGTCACCGGGCTGCTCGGCTCGCCGACGCCGGATCCGGGCGCCACCACCGCGCCGACGACGGGCGGCGTCACCGCCGACGTGACGAGCGGGGACACCTCGGTCGTCACGGTGCAGCTCGGCGGTACCGCTCAGAGCTCGACCGGCACCCAGGGCTCGACCGGCACGGACGGCACCCCGGCACCGTCCGGCTCGTCGACGACCCCGTCGAGCACGCCCACCTCGTCGAGCACGTCGAACACATCGACGTCATCCACGTCCTCGTCCACCGCGTCCGGCATGGACACATCCACCGCGGGCGCGCCGACGCCGGCGTCCGGCGGAACGCCCTCGGCGCCGGCCACGCTCTCGGCGCTGTCGGTGACCGCGCAGTACGCCACGGTCTTCCCGGTGCGGGACGGGTACCGGGACACGGTCGCGTTCGCGCTCGACGGCGTGACCTCGGACGGCGCGCAGCACGTGGTGGGCGGCACCGCGACCCTCATGCTCGGCTCGAGGGTCGTCGCGGACTGGCCGGTGGCGTCGACCGATCAGCGGATCGTCTGGAACGGCATGCAGGGCGCGAGCCTCGTGCCCGGCCGGTACGTGCTCACGGTGACCGTCGGGGACGCCGGCGGCGCCCGCATCGCGGCCACCGCGGCCGTCGACGTCTCGTCCGCCCGGCTCATGGGCACGACGGCGCGGTACGCGAGCAAGGCGGTCTCCGGCTGGCACCGGATGGCGGCGAAGCCCCGCGCGGCCATGGCGAAGGGCGCCGTCACGCTGCGGATCACCGCCGTGGCGTCGCACGTGAAGGGCAGGCAGTACCTGGTCTTCACGCACGGCGGCAAGCGGATCAAGGTCCTGATCCGCAACGGGAAGCACACGTCGAAGGCCGTGACGATCCCGAAGGGGTTCACCTCCTACACGATCTCGCACACCTGGAAGAAGGGGACCGTTCGGATCTCGTCCCTGCTGTACCGGTACGCCTTCAGGACGCTGAAGTAGCCGCGCTCCTGGCGGGTCGAGGAGTCCCGGGCGTCGCGCGCCCGGGGCTCCTCATGCGCTCTCGGCGCCGGTGCGCTCGACCGGCTCAGGCGGATCTCCGGCACTCGCCCGCTCCGCGTAGTCGCCGATCGTCATGCCGTACCTGGCCTTGAACGCGCGCGTGAGCTGGTCCCGCGCCGCGAACCCGCTGCGCTCCGCGAGCGCGCCGATCCGCGGGAACCGCCGGTCGCTCCGCAGCTGCGCGGCGACCACGTCCAGCCTGCGCTCCCGGATGTGCCTGGCGACGGAGGCGCCGTCGACGTTGAACACGTGATGCACCCAGCGGAGGCTGATGCCGAACGCGGCCGCGATCGACTGCGGCCCGAGGTCGGGGTCGGCGAGGTGCCGCTCGATGTACTCGACGATCTGGCTGCGGAGGTCGTGCTCGGCGGCCTCCGGCACCGAGTCCTCGAGCGCCGCGACCGCGAGCGCCCGCACGGCCCGCGCCGCGGGCGAGGCCGCGCCGCCCACCCCCGGGTCGAGCACCTGCTCGACCAGCGAGGTGAGGCCCGAGGTGACGCGGCTGACCGGCACCTGCCCGATGGTGCCGGAGGTCGCCGCCCGCACCTCCTGGGGCAGGAACGCGGCAGGGACCGTGATGCGCAGCAGCCGGGTCGGCTCGGGCACCGCGAACCGGATCTGATCGCCGGCCGAGAGCAGGTGCACGGAGCCGCTGCGCGCGTCGACCGCCCGGCCGTCGGACCAGTACCGCAGCGATCCCTCGGCGACCTGCATGAGGAACACGGCGCTCGCCTCGCGTCGCGGGCGGAGCGCACCGGAGATCGGCGACGTCGCCCACTCCCCGACGTGCACGCCGTCGACCGCGAGCGCGCGCCAGGTCGACCGGAACCGCCTCGCATCCGGGACCGCGAACCGGCCCGTCGCACCGAACCGCTCGAAGCCGCCGGCACCGTCCCATTCCATCGTGGGGACGCTCTGCTCGGTGCTCGTGCGCATCGGTTCCGAATTCCTCCCGGATCTGGTGGGACCAGATTCACCGATGAGGGGCCGGAACCGCGGATGGATCCGCCCCCCTGTGCGGAAAGTGCAGCACAAATCCCTCCGTGCGTGCACAGTGCCCCTGGCAGATGGGGGCAAATGGGTCCCCGTAATGGTCTGCTTGGGCCGGAACCCCGGGTCGGGCAGGATGGGCGCGGCGGACTTGTCACATCTCGAACACGTGTTCGATACTGGATCGTGCCCGCTGCAGCCCGATCGGAGACGGTGGCCGCGCTGCAGGCCCGGATCGCCGGCATGCAGGCGCGGTCGCTCGGCTCCCGCTCCCTGCCGACGGCGCCCGCCGTCGCCGGGCTGCTCCCCGGTGGCGCCCTGCGGTCCGGCGTCGCCTACGCCGCACCGGGATCGCTCGCGCTCGCGATGCTGCTCCTCGCCGGCCCGTCCGCGGCGGGCGCCTGGTGCGGGGTGGTCGGGGTCCCGGAGTTCGGCGCGGAGGCGGCGGCCGAGCTGGGCGTCGCCCTGGATCGGCTCGTGCTCGTCCCCACCCCCGGCGAGCACTGGCTCGCGGTCACCGCGCAGCTGACGGAGGTGCTGCCCCTCGTGCTCGTGCGGCCGCCGGCCAGGGGCGCCTCCCCCGCCGAGACGGCACGGCTCGCCTCCCGGCTGCGACAGCGGGATGCGACGCTGATCGTCGCCGGCGCGTGGCCGGGCGCGGAGGCGACGCTCGAGGCCACGGGCGGATCCTGGTCCGGGATCGGGACCGGCTGGGGCTACCTCGCGGCACGGGAGCTGGAGGTGACCGTCACCGCCCGCGAGGTCCGGAGGCCGCACCGGGTGCGGATCGAGACCGGGTTCCGGCTCGCCCCCGCCCCCTCCCCCTCTTCTCCCCCCGCTCCTGCGATCCCGCGCCGGCTCGAGGCCGTATGACCGAGCGCTGCCTCGTGCTCTGGTGCCCCGACTGGCCCGTCCGCGCCGCCGCCGCGGAGACGGGGATCGATCCGGCGGCACCGATCGCCCTCGTCGAGCACGGGGTCGTGCACGCCTGCTCGGCTGCGGCACGGGCGGCGGGCGTGCAGCGGGGGCTGAAGGTGCGGGAGGCGCAGTCCCGCTGCGCGGCCCTCGTCGTGCTGCCGCTCGAGCCGGCGGTCGATGCGCGCCGGTTCGAACCGGTGCTCGCGGCACTCGAGTCGGGCATCCCGACCGTGCAGGTGGTGCGGCCGGGGCTCGTGGTGATCCGCGCCGCAGGGCCGGCCCGGTTCTTCGGCGGCGAGGAAGCCGCCGCGGGCGAGGCGCTGCACCTCCTCACCGAGGCCGGCGTCCCCGACGCGCGCGCGGGGGTCGCGGACGGGCCGTTCACCGCGGAGCAGGCGGCCAGGGCCGCCGCCCCGATCCTGGTCGTCCAGGAGGGCGGGAGCGCCGACTTCCTCGCACCGCTGCCCGTGACCGTGCTCGGCCTGCCGTCGCTCGCGCACCTCCTCGCCCGGCTCGGCGTGCGGACCCTCGGCGGCCTCGCGCGCCTCCCGGAGGCCTCCGTGCGCGACCGGTTCGGGCCGGAGGGCGAGATCGCGCACCGCCTCGCGGCCGGGCTCGACCCGCGCAGGGTCGTCGCGCGCGTCGTGCCGGCCGACCGGGATCGGCGGCAGGCGTTCGAGCCGCCGCTCGATCGGGTCGATCAGGTCGCGTTCGCCATCCGGCGCACCGCGGAGGCGTTCATCGAGGCCCTCGCCGCCGACCTCCTGGTCTGCACCGCCCTGACCGTGGAGCTGACGGCCGACAACGGCAGGACGCACCGTCGCACCTGGCTGCACCCGCGCTCGTTCACCCCGCTCGACGTGATCGACCGGGTCAGGTGGCAGCTCGAGGCGGCGGAGCTGGGAGCGCCCGTCGTCGACGTGCTGCTGCATCCGGAGGCGGCCGACGAGGCGGCGCACCACGAGCAGGGACTCTGGGGCGGCGGTCCGGGTGAGCGCATCCACCACGCGCTCTCCCGCGTACAGAGCCTGCTCGGGCACGAGGCGGTGGTGACGCCGGTGCTCGCCGGCGGCCGGCTGACCACCGACCGCGTCGTGCTCGCCCCCTGGGGCGAGCAGCGCACGCCACAGCGCTCGCCGGACGCGCCGTGGCCAGGACGGCTGCCGGGCTTCTCCCCCTCCGCGGTCCTCGCCGACCGGCCGCGCGTCGTCGTGCAGGACCCGGCCGGCCACGACGTCGTGGTGGACGGCCGGGGGGCGATCAGCGGGCCGCCCGCGGTGCTCGTCACCGCAGGGCGCCCCGCCGTCCGCGTCGAGGGATGGGCCGGCCCGTGGCCGCTCGAGGAACGGTGGTGGGATCCGGCAGCGGCCCTCCGGCTCCACCGCATGCAGGTCGCCTGCGCCGACGGCACCGCGTGGCTCCTCGCCCATGACGACTCGGGCTGGTGGGCGGAGGCCCGTTACGACTGATCCCTCCTTCGTCGTTCAGGAGAATTCGGGCCGGCCGGCGACATTCTCCTTAACGACGAAGCGCGTGTTGCGCGTATCGAACATGCGTTCGATACTGATTCCGTGGGATACAGCAACCCGCCGATCCCGTGGTCGGAGTTCGAGCGCCGGCTCAGCGATGCGCGCCGCCCCGGCGGCCCGGGCGTCGATGCGGACGGCGGGGACTCCCCCGCCTGGTCGCACAAGCGGCATCCCTACCGGCCGAGCACGCCCCCTCCCGAGCGCGACCCGGACGCCGTGCCGTACGCGGAGCTGCACGCGCACTCGCACTTCAGCTTCCTCGACGGCGCGTCCGGCCCGGAGGAGCTGCTCGAGGAGGCGGACCGGCTCGGTCTCCACGCGCTCGCGCTCACCGACCACGACGGCTTCTACGGCGCCGTCCGGATGGCGGAGGCCGCCGAGCAGACCGACGTGCACACCGTGTTCGGCGCCGAGCTGTCGATCGGCCTCGGCACCCCGCAGCAGGGCGTGCCCGACCCCGAGGGCTCCCACCTCCTGCTGCTCGCCAGGGGCTCTGCGGGCTATCACGCGATGTCGGGCCTGATCACGGAGGCCCAGCTCGCGAGCCGCGCGGAGAAGGGGCGGCCCGAGTACGACGAGGCGCTGATCGCCGAGCGGCTGGCCGGGCGGGTGATCGCGCTCACCGGATGCCGCAAGGGGCGGGTCCGGCGGGCGCTGATCACCCCGTCCGGACTCGACGCGGCCGCCGCGGGCCGCGAGCTCGACCGGCTCGTCGACGTGTTCGGCCGCGACGGGACGGTCGTCGAGCTGTTCGACACCGGGGACCCGCTCGACGGCCCCGCGAACGATGCGCTCTTCGCGCTGGCGCAGGCCCGGCGCCTCCGGGTCGTGGCGACGTCCAACGCGCACGCCGCCTCCCCCGAGCGACGCCGGCTCGCGACCGCGCTCGCCGCAGTCCGCGCGCGCCGCAGCCTCGACGACATGGACGGCTGGCTGCCGGCCTCCGTCCCCCACCTCCGCAGCGGTGCGGAGCAGCGCGACCGCTTCGTGCGGTACCCGGGTGCCGTCGCGACGACGGTGGAGGTCGCGGACGAGCTCCGGTTCGCCCTCCGGAGCCTGAAGCCGGGGCTCCCGAAGCTGCCGGTGCCGGAGGGGCACACCCCGATGTCCTGGCTGCGGCGGCTGGTCCACGACGCCGTCCCGGTGAAGTACCCGGATGCGACGCCAGCGCACCTCGCGCGGATCGAGCGGGAGCTCGCCGTGATCGAGGAGAAGGACTTCCCCGGCTACTTCCTCATCGTGCACGGCATCGTCGACTACGCCCGGTCGCAGGGCATCCTCTGTCAGGGCCGCGGCTCGGCCGCGAACTCCGCGGTCTGCTACCTGCTCGGCATCACGGCGATCGACTCGATCTTCTTCGACCTGCCGTTCGAGCGCTTCCTCTCCGCCCTCCGCGACGAGGAGCCGGACATCGACGTCGACTTCGACTCCGACCGGCGCGAGGAGGTGATCCAGCACGTGTACCGGCGCTACGGGCGGCGGAACGCGGCGCAGGTCGCGAACGTGATCACCTACCGGCCGAAGAACGCCGTGCGCGACATGGCGAAGGCGCTCGGCGCCTCGACGGGCCAGCAGGACGCGTGGAGCCGGCAGGTCGAGCGCTGGGGCGCGGTCACCTCGTCGCAGGACCACGACATCCCCGGCCCCGTCGTCGAGCTCGCGGAGCAGCTGCTGAAGGCTCCGCGGCACCTGGGGATCCACTCAGGAGGCATGGTGCTCACCGACCGGCCCGTCGGCGAGGTCGTGCCGATCGAGCACGCGCGGATGGAGGACCGCACCGTCCTGCAGTGGGACAAGGACGACTGCGCCTACATGGGGCTCGTGAAGTTCGATCTGCTCGGCCTCGGGATGCTCGCGGCGCTGCAGTACGCGTTCGACCTGGCGGCGGAGCACACGGGCGAGCGCTGGACGCTCGAGACGATCCCGAAGGAGGAGGCGGGCGTCTACGACCAGCTCTGCCGCGCGGACGCGGTCGGGGTGTTCCAGGTGGAGTCGCGGGCGCAGCTCGGGCTGCTGCCCCGGTTCCTGCCCAGGCGGTTCTACGACCTCGCGATCGAGGTCGCGCTGATCCGCCCCGGCCCGATCCAGGGCGGCGCGGTGCATCCCATCGTCCGGCGGAGGCGCGGGGACGAGCCGGTGTCGTACCTCCACCCGCTGCTCGAGCCGGTGCTCTCCCGCACGCTCGGCGTGCCGATCTTCCAGGAGCAGCTGATGCAGATCGCGATGGCGGTCGGCGGGTGCTCGGGCGAGGACGCGGACCTGCTGCGCCGCGCGATGGGCAGCAAGCGCGGGGTCGAGCGGATCGAGTCGCTGAAGGAGAAGCTGTACGCCGGGATGGCCGGCAACGGCATCACCGGGGCGACGGCCGACGAGATCTACACGAAGATCCAGGCGTTCGCGAGCTTCGGCTTCGCGGAGAGCCACTCGCTGTCGTTCGCGCTGCTCGTCTACGCCTCGGCGTGGATGCGGCTGCACTACCCGGGGGTGTTCCTCGCGGCGCTGCTTCGGGCGCAGCCGATGGGCTTCTACTCCCCCGCCTCCCTGACCGCGGACGCGCGGCGGCACGGGGTGGTCGTGGGGCGACCGGACATCAACCGGTCCGGTGCGGATGCGGGACTGGAGGCGATCGAGAGCGGTGGTCTCGAGGCTCGCTCCGCTCGCACCTCGACCAGCGGGGGCATGCCGAGCTGCCTCGGCGTGCAGCCGCCGGTACCCGAGGAGTTCGACCGCACGGCTCCCGTCCGTGACGCGGAGCACCGCCGGGACGGGGCGTTCGCGGTGCGGCTCGGGCTCGCGGGGGTCACCGGCATCGGGGCGAGGCTCGCGGCGCGGATCGTCGCGGAGCGGACCGCGCACGGGCACTACCGGGATCAGCGGGATCTCGCCAGGCGGGTCGGGCTGACCGCGCCGCAGCTCGAGGCGCTCGCGACCGCCGGGGCGTTCGAGGGCTTCGGCATGACGGTCAGGGAGGCGCTGTGGGCGGCGGGCGCGGCGGCGGAGGAGCGGCCGGACACCCTGCCCCACACGTCGATCGTGGTGCAGCCGCCCCTGCTGCCCGAGACGAGCGGGATGGACCGGGTCGCGGCCGACCTCTGGGCGACCGGCATCTCCCCCGACGACCACCCCGTCGCACACGTGCGGCAGGACCTCGCGAAGCGGGGGGTGCTCACGTTCGCGGCGCTGCAGGGCGCCGAGTCGGGCCGCCGGGTCGAGGTGGGCGGCGTGGTCACCCACCGGCAGCGGCCGGCGACCGCCTCGGGCATCACGTTCCTCAACCTCGAGGACGAGACCGGGATGGTGAACGTGATCGCCTCCGTCGGGGTGTGGCAGCGCTACCGCCGCATCGCCAGGGAGGCACCGGCGATGATCGTGCGCGGCATCCTCGAGCGCTCCCCCGAGGGCGTCGTCAACGTCGTCGCGGACCGCTTCGAGCGCCTCCCCATCGGCGCGCGGCACACGAGCCGCGACTTCCGCTGAACAGGTGCATTTTGAAGGGGATCCGGTCAGCCGATGGCCACCGGATCCCCTTCAAAATGCACCTATGACGACGATCCGGGCCGCGACGGTGGACGACGCGGAGGGGCTCGGGCGGATGCACTGCGCCTCCTGGCAGGAGGCGTACGGGCAGCTCCTGCCAGCCGGCTTCTTCACGCCGGAGGGCGAGGCGGCGCGCATCGAACGGTGGCGGCGGATCATCGCCGCACCGGCCGGGAGCGGTGCGCTCCGGATCGCGGTCCGGGACGGCGACGTCGTCGGGCACGCCGCCGCGGGCCCCGCGCGCGCGAACGAGACCGCGGGGCCGCCGGTCCGCGAGCGCGAGCTCTGGTCGCTCTACGTCCTCGCCGCCGAGTACGGCACGGGACTCGCGGACGTGCTGCTGACGGCGGTGCTGCCGGACGATGAGCCAGCTGAGCTCTGGGTCTTCGAGGCGAACCCGCGCGCGATCGCCTTCTACGCGAAGCACGGGTTCGTCGCGGACGGAGCACGCCACGTCTTCGGCCCCGAGCTGAACCACCAGCCCGAGATCCGCCTCGTGCGCTGAGCACTTCGCTCACGCTTCTCGACGCCCGTCGCGTGGTGGAGCGGCGAGAAGCGTGAGCGAAGTCAGGAGGCGATCGCGTCGAGCACGGCGACCTCGTCCGCCGGCAGCACGATGTCGGCCACCGCCAGGTTCTCGCGAAGGTGGGCGAGCGAGGAGGTACCGGAGATGAGCAGCACGTTCGGGCTGCGTTGCAGCAGCCACGCCTGCGCGACCTGGAACGCCGACAGCCCGAGCCGCCGCGCCACCCCGTCGAGCTCGTCGGACTGCAGCGGCGTGAAGCCGCCGAGCGGGAAGAACGGCACGTATGCGATCTCCTCGTCGGCGAGCAGGTCGATCAGCCGGTCGTCCTGCCGATGGGCGAGGTTGTACCGGTTCTGCACCTCCACGACGGGCGCGATGGTCCGCGCCTCCGCGATCTGCTCGGCGTCGACGTTGCTGACCCCGAGATGGCGGATCAGCCCCCGCTCCTGCAGGTCGGCGAGCGCCTCGAACTGCCGCGCGATCGAGCCCGCGATGGGCGCGTCCTGGCCGCCGACGCGGAGGTTCACGACGTCGAGGGCGTCGAGCCCGAGGTGCTCCAGGTTCTCGTGCACCTGCCGCACGAGGTCCTCCGGTTCGCGCGCGGGCGGCCAGCCGCCCCGCTCGTCGCGGCGGGCGCCGACCTTGGTCACGATCACCAGGTCGTCCGGGTACGGCGACAGCGCCTCCCTGATGAGCTCGTTCGCGACGGCGGGCCCGTAGAAGTCCGCGGTGTCGATGTGCCGCACCCCGAGCTCGACCGCGGTGCGCAGCACGGCGAGCGCCTCGTTCCGGTCGTCCGGCGGCCCGAGCACGCCCGTGCCGGGCAGCTGCATCGCACCGAACCCGATGCGCGGCACGTCCCGGTCGCCGAGCCGGTAGCGGGAGGCGGAGGTCGTCGTACTGCTCACGGGCTCAGCCTGCGCGACGAGCCTGGACGCCGCTCAGATCCCCGCGGCGTTGAACGCGAGGCCGAGCACGTACGTCACCGCCGCCGCGCCGTAGCCGATCAGCAGCTGCCGGAGCGCGCGGAGCAGCATCGGCGCGCCGGACAGCAGGCCGACCACCGCGCCGGAGGCGAGCAGCGCGATGCCCACGAGACCGGCGGCGAGCGCGACCGCGAGCACCCCGGACGCCCCGAACAGGTACGGCAGGATCGGCACGAGCGCGCCGGAGGCGAAGAACGCGAAGCTCGACAGCGCGACCCCGAGCGGGGTGCCGACCGTCTCCACGTCGACCTCGTTCGCGGGCAGGCTCGGCGCCTCCTGCACGCGGAGCACCTCGTGGGCCGCGCGCTCGGCCTCCGCCTCCCCCATGCCGCGGGCGCGGAACACGAGGGCGACCTCGTTCTCGTCGAAGTCGATGCGGGTCAGCGCCCTCGCGGACTGCGGTGACGGCGAGGAGGCGGCGAGCAGCTCCCGCTGCGACGACACCGACACGTACTCGCCCGCGCCCATGGAGAGCGCGCCGGCGAGGAGCCCGGCGATGCCGGTCACGAGCACGAGCCCCGGGTCCGCGCCCGCGGCGCCCACGCCGAGCACGAGGGCCAGGTTGCTGACCAGCCCGTCGTTGGCGCCGAACACCGCCGCGCGGAACGTGCCGGAGATGCGGTTCCGGCCGCGCATCGCGAGGGACCGGACGACCTCCTCGTGGATGCGCTCGTCCGCGGCCATCTGCGGGGTGGCGTCGTCCTCGTCCTCGTACGGCGAGCGCGACTCCGCGCGCTGCAGCAGGGCGAGCACGAAGACGGAGCCGAACCGGCGGGCGAGCAGGCCGAGCAGGCGCGTGCGGGGGCTTACGGGGGTCGGCCGCTCGCCCGCCTCGCCGAGGAGGTCGAGCCAGTGCTGCTCGTGTCGTCCCTCCGCCTCGGCGAGTTCGAGCAGGATGTCGCGGTCGGGACCGGTGCGCCGGGACGCGAGATCCCGGTAGACGGCGGCCTCGGCGCGTTCGTCGGCGAGGTAGCCGCGCCAGCGACGGACCTGCTCGCGGGTCGGGGGTGCGGTCATGCGTCCTCCTGAAGGGCGGCGGTCGGGGCGTCGAGCGATGCGGTCGATCGCACGCGGAAGAAGCGGCGCGGGTTCTGCAGCTCGGCCGGCTCCGGCAGCGCCCGGCGGCCGAGCGCGCCTTCGAACCGGACGGCGACCGCGGTGCACAGGGCGCCGTCGACGACGCCGGGCGCGACGCCTCCGGTGACGCGCGCGAGCCGGAGGCGGTCCGGCTGCCCGGCGGCGAGCACGCCGATGCGCACGCCGGGCACGAGCTCGTCCTCGAAGGCGCGCAGCTGGTCGCGCCAGGCCGGGGTCACCCGACCGCGCGGGTCGGCCGCCGGCAGGCCGAGGAGCGCGGCCGGGCTCTCCGGGTCGATGTCGTCGACGCGCAGCACCCAGAGGTCGGGCTCCGGAGCCGCCACGCCGGCCTGCGCCCGGGCGCCTGGCCACGCGTACTCGAGCCCCTCGGTCGTGCCGGCGAAGCGGGGCCGGTAGAACGCCGGGTCCTTCGCGATCAGGCGCGACCGGTGGCTCTCGTGCAGGAGGGGGTCGCCGAGCCACGGCGGCAGCAGCCCGCGCTCGGCGAGCGCGCCCTGCGGCACGCCCTCGACCTCCGGCGCGAACTCGAGCACCTGCTCCGCGACCGAATCGGCGTGCCCCCGCTCCGTCCAGGCGCGCACCGTCGCGAGCCCGTACGCGGTCAGCGCGGGCACGAAGCCCCGCCACATGGCGACCGCCGGGTGCCGCTGCCAGCCGTAGGTGGGCATGAGCACGGCGCGGAGGATCTGCAGGGTCTCCACGCGCTGCTTGCCGAGCCGGGCGTCGTCGAGCACGCGGGCGCTCGCGTCGAACGACGCGTACGGGAGGAACGTCTGCATCGCTGCTCGAGCCTAGGGCGACCCCTGCGGCCGGTCAGCCCTGGATCCGTTTGCGGAGCAGGTCGATGCGCGCCTGCAGCTGCTCGGGGGTCGCCTGCGCGACCGCGGGCCCACCGCAGGTCCGGCGCAGCTCGCTGTGGATGGCGCCGTGCGGGGTGTTGGTGCGGTGCGACCACAGCCCGACGAGGTCCTGCAGCTGCTGCCGCTGCTCCTTGATGCGCCGGTGGAGGGGGATGTCGGCGAGGCGCTGCTCGGCCGGGGTGGGTCCGGCGGGCGGGGCGGCCCGCTTCCCGCGCCGCTGCTGCTTCGCCTGACGGTGCTTCAGGAGGTCGCGCACCTGGTCCGGTTCGAGGAGCCCCGGCAGCCCGAGGAAGTCGAGCTCCTCCTCGCTGCCCACCTCGGCCTCGAAGCCGAACTCGCCGCCGTCGTAGAGCACCCGGTCGAACGTCGCGTCGCTGCCGAGCGCCTGGAACGACCCGTCGAGGGTGAGCGACTCCGACGCCTTCTCGAGCCGGTTCGCCTCGTCGAGGGCACCGTCATCGAGACCGCCCTGCGCGTCGTCGCCCTGCTCCTGCCGGTCGAGGGCGTGGTCGCGCTCGAGCTCGAGCTGCTCCGCGAGCTTCAGCAGCACCGGCACGTTCGGCAGGAACACGGAGGCGCTCTCGCCGCGCTTCCTCGCCCGTACGAACCGCCCGATCGCCTGCGCGAAGAACAGCGGGGTGGAGGCGTTGGTCGCGTACACGCCGACCGACAGGCGGGGGACGTCGACGCCCTCCGAGACCATCCGCACCGCGACGAGCCAGCGGTCCGTCCCGGCCGAGAACGCGGCGATGCGGTCGGACGCCTCCTTCTCGTCGGAGAGCACGACGGTCGCCCGCTGGCCGGTGATCACGCGGAGCTGCTCCGCGTAGGCCCGCGCGACGGTCTTGTCCGTCGCGATCACCAGGCCGCCCGCGTCGGGCACGTGCCGCCGCACCTCGCTGAGCCGCTGGTCGGCCGCGCGCAGCACGGCCGGGATCCACTGCCCCTCCGGCGCGAGGGCGGTGCGCCAGGCCTGCGCGGTGATGTCCTTCGTCGACGGCTCGCCGAGTCGCGCGCTCATCTCCTCGCCGGCGCTCGTGCGCCAGGTCATCGCGCCGGAGTAGACCATGAACAGCACCGGGCGCACGACGCCGTCCTCGAGCGCGCGACGGTAGCCGTAGGAGTAGTCCGTGACGGAGGTGCGGATCCCGTGCTCGTCGGGGGCGTACTCGACGAACGGGATCGGCGCGGTGTCGCTGCGGAACGGGGTGCCGGACAGCGACAGCCGCCGCGTGGCGTTCGCGAACGCCTCCCGCATCCCGTCGCCCCAGGAGAGCGCGTCGCCGCCGTGGTGGACCTCGTCCAGGATCACGAGCGTCCTGGCCCCTTCGGTGAGCCGCTTGTGCAGCGCCGGATCCATGCCGATCTGGGCATACGTGAGCGCGGCGCCGTGCCAGTGCCGGCCGAGCCAGCCGTCCGAGTTCTTGAACGCGGGGTTCAGGTGGATCGCGACCCGCTCCGCGGACTCGGCCCACTGCCGCTTCAGGTGGTCCGTCGGCGCGACCACGGTGACCTTGTCGACGGTGCCGCGCGCGAGGAGCTCCTTCGCGAGCCGGAGGGCGAACGTGGTCTTACCCGCGCCGGGCGTCGCGGCGACGAGGAAGTCGCGCGGCTCGCGCTCGAAGTAGGCGCTGAGGGCCTCCTCCTGCCAGCGCCGGAGGCGGGGCCCGGTCCCCCTCGGCGCGCGGTCCGGGAACGCCGGAGGCAGGCTGGCGGCTTGATGGGCACCGGGGGCGGCGTCGAAGACGGGGGCGGCCTCCGGCGCCTTCGAGGGAGTGCTCATCGGGACGTCCACGGTAACCGCGACCGGCCCGACTCGCCGACCACCACCGTGCGCCGGGCGTTTCGCCGCCCGCGCCGCGGGAGAGGATGGTGACGTGGTGTTCCAGCGGTACGTCGCGATCGGCGACTCGTTCACGGAGGGCTTCGGCGACCCGGATCCGGACAGCCCTGGCGGCCTGCGGGGCTGGGCGGACCGGACCGCGGAGGTGCTCGCGACGCGGACGGAGGACTTCGCGTACGCCAACCTGGCGGTCCGCGGGCGGCTGCTCGGCCGGATCGTCGACGAGCAGATCGAACCGGCCATCCGGCTGCGGCCCGACCTGATCACGATCTCCGCGGGCGGCAACGACGTGATCCGCCCCGGCACGGACCCCGACGCGATCGCGGCCCGGCTCGACCCCGCGCTCGAGCGGCTCGCGGCCACGGGCGCGACGCTCGTCCTGTTCACCGGGGTCGACGTCGCGTTCTCGCCGGTCTTCCGGCGCATCCGCGGCAAGGTCGCGATCTACAACGAGCTCCTGCGCGGCCTCGCGGCGAAGCACGGCGCCCTCGTCGCGGACCAGTGGGGGCTGAAGGCGATCCAGCGCGCCGACTTCTGGAGCGAGGACCGGCTCCACCTGAACGCGTTCGGCCACCACGAGGTCGCGCGGATGGTGCTCGGCGTGCTCGGGGTGCCGAACGACCTCGAGCCGAGCAACCCGGCGCCGCTGCCGGCCCGCTCGTGGCGGGAGGCGCGGGTGGAGGACCTGCACTGGACCAGGGAGCACCTGATCCCCTGGATCGGACGCCGCATCCGCGGCGTCTCCTCCGGCGACACGGTCGCACCGAAGCGCCCGGGGTTCTGACCGGCGCGATACGCGCGATCACTCGACTCGGAGCCGTCTGACCCGAGCGCGCGTGGGTGCACGCGGGCGCTCGCGCCCGCGGTACCGCACTCCTCCTCCGATCCGCCTCCGGATCCTCAGGGAACTCGGACGTTCGCGCGGCCGGCGGCCGCGCCGTCGGGCCCGTTCTCACGGGGACGCGGATCCACGGGCCGGGCATCGATCCGGTAACGACCCGTTCGGGGTGCTCGGAGCAAGGCCGGCGCCCTCCGGATGCGCCGCCGAGCGCGGCCCTTCAGTACCGTCGCTGCCCGTTTGCCGGGCACCCGACGTGCCCGTTCCCCGTCCGTCCACCGAACGGTGCCCATGCTCAGCTACATCTCGAACCGGCTCGGCCAGATCCTGTTCTCCTCCTGGCAGCACGTCAGCCTCGTCGTCCAGTGCCTGGCGCTCGCGACGCTCATCGCCCTCGTGCTCGCCGTCCTCAGCTACCGCCTGCCCGCCCTCCGGTCGCTCGCGGACGGCGTCACGGCCGTCGGGCTCACGATCCCCTCGTTCGCCCTGATCGGGCTGCTCGTCGCGCCGTTCGGGTTCGGCGTGCTGCCCTCCGTGATCGCCGTGACGTTCTTCGCGGTGCTGCCGATCCTGCGGAACGCGATCGTCGGGTTGGCCGGCGTCGACCGCGCGACCGTCGAAGCCGCCCGCGGGATCGGCATGGGCCGCACGCGGACCCTCCTGACCGTCGAGCTCCCCCTCGCCTGGCCCGTGATCCTCGGCGGCGTCCGGGTCTCCGCCCAGATGGTGATGGGGATCGCCGCGGTCGCCGCGTACGCGCTCGGGCCGGGGCTCGGCGGCCTGCTGT
Organism: Amnibacterium sp.; assembly: GCF_051956055.1. Classification (NCBI taxonomy): domain Bacteria; kingdom Bacillati; phylum Actinomycetota; class Actinomycetes; order Micrococcales; family Microbacteriaceae; genus Amnibacterium; species Amnibacterium sp. Next base: position 94,889 of record NZ_JBQCGC010000037.1, on the reverse strand, counting down.
TCTCCGGGCTCGCCCGTCTCGGCGGCGCGAACGCGCTGAACGCCGTCGTCGTCGGGGTCGTGGGCGTCGTCGTCCTCGCCCTCGTCCTCGATCTGCTGCTCGTCGGCCTCGGCCGACTCACCACCCCGAGAGGAATCCGTGTCTGATCACGCGACCACCGCCACCGCCACCGCCACCGCCACCGGGCAGCGCATCCTGCTCGAGCACGTCACCAAGCGCTACCCGGGCCAGGAGGAACCGGCCGTCGCGGACGTCACGCTCGAGATCCCGGCCGGCAGCATCGTGATGCTCGTCGGGCCGTCGGGCTGCGGCAAGACCACGACGCTGAAGATGATCAACCGCCTCATCGAGCCCACCTCCGGGCGGCTGCTGATGGGCGACGAGGACGTGACCTCGATCCGCGGTGACGAGCTGCGCCGGCGGATGGGATACGTGATCCAGGCGGGCGGCCTGTTCCCGCACATGACCGTCGCGACCAACATCGGGATGGTGCCGAAGATGCTCGGCTGGTCCAGGGCGCGGATCGCCGAGCGGGTCGACGAGCTGCTCGAGCTCGTGTCCCTCGACCCGGCCCAGTACCGCGATCGGTACCCGCGCGAGCTCTCCGGCGGCCAGCAGCAGCGCGTCGGGGTCGCCCGCGCGCTCGCGGCGGACCCGCCCGTGCTGCTCATGGACGAGCCGTTCGGCGCGGTCGACCCGATCACGCGGCAACGACTGCAGGACGAGCTGCTGCGGATCCAGGAGGAGGTGCAGAAGACCATCGTCTGCGTCACCCACGACTTCGACGAGGCGGTGAAGCTCGGCGACTGGATCGTCGTCATGGACCGCGGCGCCCGCGTCGTCCAGTACGACACCCCCGAACGGATCCTCGCGGACCCCGCCGACGAGTTCGTCGAGAACTTCATCGGCTCCGGCGCGGGGCTGAAGCAGCTGACGCTCACCCGGGTCCGGGACGTCGAGCTGCGCTCGGCGGTGACCGTGCCGACCGGCTCCCCCGCCGCGGACGCGATCCGCGGGATGCGCGCGGCGGGCCATCGGCACGTCGTCGTCCTCGACGAGCGGGACCGGCCGGTGCAGTGGCTGTCCGAGCGGCAGCTCGGCCGCTCGGAGACGATCGGTCACGAGGTCGACGGGGATCTGCCCGTGGTGGGCAGCGGGGCGACGCTGAACGACGCGCTCGACACGATGCTCGTCTCGAGCGCCGGCGCCGCGCTCGTCGTGGGCCGCCGTGACGTCTTCGCCGGCGTGATCGACGTCGAGACCGTGATGACCGCGATCACGAAGGCCCGGGAGAGCGCCGGGGCGACCACGGCCGACGCCGCTCCGATCGGCTCCACGACCGGATCGGGTCCCGTGGCGCAGGGGGCCGGGTCGTGACCGCGGAACCGGTCCGCACGCCGCCGAAGGGCGGAGCACCGGCGCGGAGCCGCGGCCTCCGCCGCGGCTCCAGCCGGCTGCCCCTGCTGATCCAGCCGCTCGCCGTCGCCGCCGCGCTCCTGCTCCTCGGCGTCTGGCTGAGCACCGCGCACCTCAGCGCGACGGAGCGCAACACGCTCGCGGTCCGGGCGATCCTCGCCGCGACCGGCCAGCACCTCCTCCTCACCGCGGTGGCCGCGGCGATCGTGCTGGTGATCGGGCTCCCGCTCGGGGTGCTGCTCACCCGCCGTGGCGTCCGACGCGTCAGCGGGATCGTGCTCGCCCTCGCGAACCTCGGTCAGGCAGCGCCCCCGTTCGGGCTGATCGTGCTGATCGCGGCGCTGATCGGGCTGGGCTGGAACGCCGCGCTCATCGGCCTCGTGCTCTACGCGCTCCTGCCGGTCCTCCGGAACACGATGATCGGCATCGAGCAGGTCGACCCGAGGCTCGTCGAGGCGGGACGAGGGATGGGCATGAGCGCGGCCGCGGTCCTGCTGCGCATCGAGCTCCCCCTCGCGGTCCCGATCGTGCTCGCGGGCGTCCGAACCGCCCTGGTGCTGCTCGTCGGCACCGCCGCGCTCGGCGCGTTCGTCGGGGCCGGCGGCCTCGGCCAGCTGATCACCACCGGGGTGTCGCTCTACCTCATGCGCGTCCTCATCGCCGGGGCGATCCTCATCGCACTGCTCGCACTCGTCATCGACTGGCTCGGCCGCATCGTCGAGGTCGTCGCGCACCCGAAGGGCATCTGACATGGCACGCCTCCTCCGCATCGCCGCCGCCTCGGCCGTCACCGCAGCGGCGGCGGCCGCGCTGACCGGGTGCGGGCTCCAGCCCGCCTCGTCGTACGTCCCCGCCGCGGCCCCCGCCGCGATCACCGCGCACCACCCCAAGCCGGGCCCCCCGGTGGTCGTCACGTCGAAGCAGTTCACGGAGCAGCTGATCCTCGGCAAGATGGGCGTCCTCGCCGCGAAGGCGGCCGGCTACCCCGTCACCGACCTCACGAACGTGCCCGGCAGCGTCCCCGTGCGCCGCCTCATGGTCTCCGGGGGCGCGAACATGACCTGGACGTACACCGGCACCGCCTGGCTGACGTACCTGGGGCACCGACGCGGGATCCCGAACCCGCAGCAGCAGTACCGGGCGGTGCGCGACGCGGACCGCGCCAACGGCCTGACCTGGCTTCCCGTGTCCCGCGAGAACAACACGTACGCCATCGCCGTGCGGAAGTCGTTCGCGAAGCGCACCGGCATCAGCAAGCTCTCGCAGATCACCGACGTGCCGCCCGATCAGCGGACCTTCTGCCTCGACTCCGAGTTCAACAGCCGTTCGGACGGCTTCACCCCGATGCTCCGGCACTACGGCATCCCGCGCGACTCGCGGGCCGGCGTGCCGCGCGGGAGCGTGCACATCTTCGACATCGGCGCGATCTACGCGGCGACGGCGAAGGGGAACCAGTGCAATTTCGGCGAGGTGTTCGCCACCGACGGCCGGATCGCGAGCCTCGGGCTCGTCGTGCTCAAGGACGACAAGCGGTTCTTCCCCTCGTACAACCTGTCCCCCGTGCTCAGCACGGACCTGCTGAAGACCTATCCGGGGCTGCGCGCCGTGTACGAGAAGGTCGCGGCGAAGCTCACGAACGACGTCATGATCGAGCTGAACCGTCAGGTGGACGTCGACGGCCGCGAGCCGGCCAACGTCGCCTTCGACTGGATGGTGCGCGAGGGGCTGATCAGCCGGCCCTGATCGTTCGCGGCGGGGCCCGTGTCGGGTCCCGCCGGGCAGCGCAGCGGGTGGGTCAGCCGCCACCACACCGGGGCCGCGAGGACGTCCCGGTCCAGCACGAGCGGCACGACGACGCGCTTCCCGTCGACGACGTAGGTGACGGTGCCGACGTGCTCGCCCTTGCGGCCTCCGGTGATCGACTCGACCGCCGCGGACCGCTGGACCTTGGCCCGGCCCCACACGAGCCGGCTGACGTCCTCCGCGGCCACCGCCTTGCCGACGCCGCCCCACTTCGTCCGGTACGTCGCGAACACCTGCCCCTTCGTGGCGAGCGACAGGTCGTGCAGGCTCTTCGTCACGCTCGCGAGCAGCGCGGGCACGTGCGCGTCGAGCGTCGGGTGGTCCTTCGCCCCGAGCACCACCCCGACCAGCTGCACCGTCCTCGCGCCGACCCGGACCCGGGCGCTGAACAGGAGGTTCGCGGAGCTGATGCCGTAGGTGCCGGTCTTGATCCCGTTCACCCCGTTGCTGCCGAGCAGCTCGTTCGTGTTCGTGATCTCACCCACGTTCGGCTCGTCGGCCGCCCGCTTCTGCACGATCGCCGCGAGCACCGGGTTCTGCAGTGCGAGCTCCCCGAGCCGGATGAGCGCGGCGGGCGTCGCCCGGTCGCCCGCCGACAGCCCGTTCGTGTCGACGATCGAGATGTCGGTGAGGTGGTGCGCCTTCAGGAACGCGTGCGCCGCGACGAGGTAGTTCGGCACGGACCCGAACGCCCAGATCGCGAGCGATTCGGCGTAGTTGTTGGCGGACGGGATGAGCGTCGTCTCGATCGCCGCGCGCTCGGACACCCGCCAGCCCGCCTGCACCGGCTGCCACGAGCCGTTCTGGGCGATCACGTCGCGGAGGATCTGCACGTCCTTCTGGCCGAACGTGATCGTCGGACCCTGCTCGTCCACCGTCAGCGGCTTCTTCTCCAGCAGGACCAGCGTGGTGACCATCTTCGTGATGCTCGCCATCTCGTGCGGCGTCTGCGGACCGTGCTCGGCGAGCACGCCGTCGATGCCGACCGCGCCGATCGCGGACGAGCCGAACGAGGGGAAGACGGGGTCCGCCGCGGGCGTCGCCGACCGGGTCGCCGCGGCGACCTCGGCCTGCGCCTGGGGCACGGGGGCGACGATCGACACCGGCACGCCGACGCCGATGATCAGGATCAGTCCGACGGACACGGACGCGACGAATCGGCGCAGACCGTATCGGGGCTTCTCCTCTCGCGGCACCGTGCGAGTGTAGGAGGAGGGGTGCGCACCCCGCGGCCTCGGTCCCTGGGGTGTCGCAGGTCGGTTCAGCCCGCGTGCAGGAGCCGTCGAGCGACGCGGCTCCCCCTCCTCCTGGATCGGTCAGGCGGCCGAGGACGCCGGCCGCAGCGCGTAGACGGCCAGCGCGGCGGCCGCGGCGACGTTCAGCGAGTCCACGCCGTGGGACATGGGGATCCGCACGTGCCGGTCGGCGGCCGCGAGGGCGGCCCGGCTGAGCCCGTCGCCCTCCGTGCCGAGCACGAGCGCGAGGCGCTCCGGGAGGTCGGCCGCGAGCACGTCGATGTCCTCCGCCCGGTCGGTGAGCGCGAGCGCGGCGATCGAGAACCCGGCGTCGTGCAGCAGCGGAGCGGCCTCCCGCCACTCCGGCAGCCGCGTCCACGGCACCTGCAGCACGGTGCCCATGCTGACGCGGACGCTCCGGCGGTAGAGGGGGTCGGCGCAGCGGGGGGTGACGAGCACGGCGTCCACGCCGAGCGCTGCCGCGCTCCGGAAGATCGCGCCGACGTTCGTGTGGTCGACGACGTCCTCGATCACGACCACGCGCCTCGCGCCCCGCAGCAGCGCGGCGGGATCGGGCAGGTCCGGCCGGTGCATCGAGGCGAGCGCGCCGCGGTGCAGGTGGAAGCCCGTGAGCTCCTCCAACACGGCGTCCTCCCCGACGTGCACGGGCACGTCCGGGAACGGTGCGAGCAGCGGTTCGAGCTGGGGCAGCCACTCCGCGCGGGTGAGCACGGCACGCGGGCGGTGCCCGGCGTGGATCGCCCGCGCGATCACCTTCGTCGACTCGGCGAGGTAGAGCCCGCCCTCCGGTTCCAGCAGCCGCCGCAGCGCGACGTCGGTGAGCCGGGTGAAGTCGCGGAGCGCAGGGTCGCCGAGGCCGTCCGCGGACAGCGGAAGGATCCGCATCGTCGTCCTCCCCTCCCCGATTACGCTTCCAGGCTATGGGTGGAGCGGCGGCCGGAATCGCGCAGCAGCCGGCCGCCGACGTCCTCGAGCAGGCGGCCGAGCTGCTCACCGGCACCGTCGCGGTGCTCACCGGCGCCGGGATCAGCACCGATTCGGGCATCCCCGACTACCGCGGCGAGGGTGCCCCGAAGCGCACGCCGATGACCATCCAGCAGTTCCTCTCCGCGGAGTCGTTCCGCCAGCGCTACTGGGCGGGCAGCTACCTCGGCTGGGCCCGGTTCGTGGCGGCCGAGCCGAACGACGCGCACCGCGCGCTGGCAGAGCTGGAGGCGGCGGGCCGCGTCCCCGGCGTCGTGACGCAGAACGTGGACGGGCTGCACGGCAAGGCCGGTTCCCGTCACGTGGTCGAGGTGCACGGGTCGGTGGACCGCGTGGTGTGCCTCCGGTGCGGCCAGCTGTTCGCGCGAGGCGCCGTCGCGGAGCGGATCGAGGCCGCGAACGGATGGTTCGTGGGCGGCGCGACGGTGACGCTGAACCCGGACGGCGATGCGGACGTGGGCGACGTCAGCGACTTCGTGGTGCCGGACTGCACGGTCTGCGGCGGCACGCTGAAGCCCGAGGTGGTCTTCTTCGGCGAGTTCGTGCCGCGTGAGCGGTTCCAGGAGGCCGCGGCGGTCGTGCGCCGGGCGGACGCCCTGCTCGTCGCCGGGTCCTCCCTCGCCGTGAACAGCGGTATCCGCCTGATCGAGCAGGCGCGGCGGCGCAGGGTGCCGATCGTGGTCGTGAACCGGGGCGCGACCAAGGCGGACCGGGTCGCGACGCTGAAGATCGACGCGGGTACGACCGAGACCCTGACCGCCCTGCGGGACCTCCTCCTCCCCTGACCCCGTTCGCGGTTCCGGAGCTATTCGGCGACACGCCGCGAGCGGGCGCCCGGGGGCGGCGTGTCGCCTCGCAATTCCGGATCCGCGAACGGTCGGGAGGCGGCCCGTAGGCTGGCCGGGCTATGACCGACCTCGTCCTCGTGCGCCACGGCGAGACCGAATGGAACCGGGTCGGCCGGGTCCAGGGCCGCACCGACCTCCCCCTGAACGACACGGGACGCGAGCAGGCGAGGGCGACCGCGAGGCGGCTCCGCGGCGACCGGTTCGACGCGGTCGTCGCCAGCCCGCTCTCCCGGGCGGCCGAGACCGCGGACCTCATCGCCGACGGTCTCGGCATCGGACCCGTGGAGCTCGTCGACGACCTCGTCGAACGGCACTACGGCGACGCGGAGGGGATGACGGGCGCCGACCTCGACGCGCGCTGGGGCGGCCGGCTGGAGGCGCAGGAGACGCGCGAGGAGGTCGTCGCGCGGGTCACGCCCGCGCTGCTCGCGATCGCGCAGCGGCATCCCGGCCCGCGGGTGCTGGTCGTCTCGCACGGCGGGGTGATCGGTTCCCTCGTGCGGCACACGACGCGATGGGTCTGGCCGGAGCGCGGCGAGCGGATCGAGAACGGGTCCGATCACCTGTTCCGGGTCGTCGACGGCGACATCGAGCTCGTGGAGTTCGCCGGCCGTCCCTGGTCCGCCGACCTGCTCCCCTCCGACGACGAGGTCCCCACCCGCGACTGACGCTCAGCGGCGGCGCTCGGCGACGCGCTGCAGGACCGGGAGCAGTCGGGCGGCGGAGGCGTCCCAGCTGTACCGCGCCGCCTGCTCCAGCGAGGCGGTGGAGCGGCGGCGCCACTCCCCCTGATCCTCGAGCAGCCGCACGGCGGCCGCGAACGCGGCCGGGTCGCCCTGAGCGGCGTAGAGCGCGGCCGAGCCGCCCACCTCGCGGAAGATCGGGATGTCCGTGAGCACGACGGGCACGCCCCGCTGCATGGCCTCCACGACCGGCAGCCCGAACCCCTCGTCCCTGGACGCGGAGACGAGGGCCGTGGCCGTGTCGAGCAGCCGGTGGTAGCCCGCGTCGTCGATGCCGTCGTGGAACACGAGCGTCGCGCCGGCGGCCAGCCGCTCGAGGCGTGCGCGCTCATCGGCGCCGATCCGACTCGTGAGGTGCAGCGTCCAGCCGGGCAGCAGCGCCGCGGCGCGCACGAGCGTCGGCACGTCCTTGTAGCCGATGAAGGCGCCCATGTAGACGATGGACCTGGCGCGCTCCCCCGGCGCCGCAGCCGGGAGGGGCTCGCCGTCGGCCGCGTTCGGCACCACGGTCACCGGACGCCTGGTGAGGTGATGCCGCGCGATCTCCTCCGCGACGGTCTCCGAGACCGTGACGACCTCGTCGGCGCGGTTCAGCAGCAGCCGCTGCGGCAGGTAGCTCGCGTAGAGCAGCCGCCAGCCGAGCCGGACCCACCACGCGAACTCGGTGGGCGGCGTGCGGTGCCGGTAGTAGATGAGGTCGTGCAGCGTCAGCACCAGCCCGTACCGGCGTCCGAGCGAGCCGGAGGTCTGCAGCGGGCAGAACACGACGTCGGGCCGGAGGCGGTTCACCACCCGCGGGATGAGCGGTTCGAGGAGGGAGGCGGGCGGCCGGGTCCGCGCCCAGGGCAGGTCGGGGAGGAGCTCGAGCTGCCGCTCGTCGTCGATCAGCATCGTGAGCGGGACGAGCCGCCCGAGGCCACCCGTGATGCCGGCGGTGTACCGGCTGATGCCGTCGTGCCGCCCGTCGCGGCGGACGTAGCGGCAGTCGACGACGAGCTTCACGCGACCCGCACGCCGGTCACCGCGGCGATCTCCTCCGCGGCGGCCCGCGGGGTCTCGTAATGGACGAGGTGCCCGACGGTCGGGATGACCGCCATGGTCGCGTCCGGCAGCATCGCGGCGAGCGCCCGGACCGCATCGACCGTCGTGATGTCGTCGTGCTCGGCCGCGACGAGGTGCACGGGCAGGGTGAGCCGGTCCGCCCACTCCGTGATGTCGTGGGTGACGGAGGCGCGGAACGCCTCGAGCACGACGCGGCGGGTCGCGTAGCCCGATAAGTAGCGGTCGTGCTGGTTGTGGATCCACGCCCGCAGCGCCGGATCGGACGTCTTCGCGAGGAAGGCGCCCGCGCCGCGCGTGATCGCCCTGCTGCGGAGCAGGGCGTTCCCGGCGCGCTCGGGGAGCGCCCCGCCGACCGCGAAGTCCAGCGACGAGAGCCGCGTGCCGAGCGCGTTCGGTCCGGCGAGCGCGGGCGCCGCGATGGGGTTGATCAGCACCGCGCGCGCGGCGGGCAGGCCGTCGGCGAGCGCTTTCGCGGCCACGATCGTGCCGAACGAGTGCCCGACGACCACGGCGTCGGCGGGCAGCCCCACCGCCGCGGCGAAGCGCAGCAGCCAGGCCGCGTAGCCGTCGATCGAGTGCTCCCCCGCAAGCGGTGCGGAGGCCCCGAACCCCGGCAGGTCCGGCGCGACGACGTGCACGCCTGGGAGGTAGGAGACCACCGGCTCGAGCCCGTGGTGGTCGCCCCGGAACCCGTGGACCAGGAGGAGCGTGGGGCCGGTCCCCGGCTCGCCGTACTCCCACCACGCGGCCGGCACGCCGTCGACGGTCGTGTCGCGCCGCGCGACCGGGGTGCGGGAGAGGCCGTCGGCGTAGGGAGAGGGGACGATGCGCATCGAGCCACGAGTCTAGGAAGGCCGTCCAGCGCCTCCTCCTAGGATCGCCGCAGCGCGCCCGCCAGGCGATCGAGAGGACACCAGACGTGAGCTTCACCGCACCGATCCAGCTGCCGGGGCTGACCCGGGATCCCACCTGGTACAAGCGCGCGGTGTTCTACGAGGTCATGGTCCGCAGCTTCGTGGACAGCAACGGCGACGGCACCGGCGACATCGCGGGGCTCGCGTCGCGGCTCGACTACCTGCAGTGGCTCGGGATCGACTCGCTGTGGCTGCCGCCCTTCTACCAGTCGCCGCTCCGCGACGGCGGCTACGACATCTCCGACTTCAAGGCCGTGCTGCCGGAGTTCGGCACGATCGACGAGTTCCGCGACCTCGTGCGGCGCGCCCACGAGCGGAACATGCGCATCGTCATGGACTTCCCGCTGAACCACACCTCCGACGCGCACGAGTGGTTCCAGCAGTCCCGCAGCGACCCGGACGGCCCCTACGGCGACTTCTACGTCTGGAGCGACACGGACGAGAAGTACAAGAACATCCGCATCATCTTCGTGGACACGGAGGAGTCGAACTGGACGTTCGACCCGGTGCGGCGGCAGTTCTTCTTCCACCGCTTCTTCAGCCACCAGCCGGATCTCAACTACGAGAACCCGAAGGTGCAGGAGGCGGTGTTCGACATCGTCAAGTTCTGGCTCGACCTCGGCGTCGACGGGCTCCGGTTGGACGCGATCCCGTACCTGTTCGAGAGCGAGGAGGGCAACGGCGAGGGCGAGCCGCCGACGCACGAGTTCATCAAGCGCCTCCGGGAGTACGTCGACCGCGAGTACCCGGGCCGCATCCTGCTCGCGGAGGCGAACCAGTGGCCGCGGGAGGTCGCCGCGTTCTTCGGCACCGACGACGAGCCGGAGTGCCACATGGCCTTCGACTTCCCGGTCATGCCGCGGATCTACTACTCGCTGCGGGCCCAGACCGCGACGGAGCTGGTGAAGATCCTGTCGGAGCAGACCGACATCCCCGACACCGCGGCGTGGGGCGTCTTCCTCCGCAACCACGACGAGCTCACGCTCGAGATGGTGGACGAGGAGTACCGGCAGGCGATGTACGGCTGGTACGCCTACGACCCGCGGATGCGCTCGAACATCGGCATCCGCCGCCGGCTGGCGCCGCTCGTGGACAACTCCCGGGCGGAGATGGAGCTCGCGCACGCCCTCCTGTTCTCCCTGCCGGGCAGCCCGTTCCTCTACTACGGGGACGAGATCGGGATGGGCGACAACATCTGGCTGAACGACCGCGACTCGTCGCGCACGCCGATGCAGTGGACGCCGGACCGCAACGCGGGCTTCTCGACGGCGGACCCCGGCAAGCTCTACCTGCCGGTCGTGCAGTCGCTCGTGTACCACTACTCGCTCGTCAACGTGGAGTCGCAGCTCGCGCAGTCGAGGTCGATGCTGCATTGGGTGCGCAACGTCGTGCACACCCGGAAGGCGCACCCCGTCTTCGGGATGGGCGACCTGACGGTGCTCGAGACCGATCACGACTCGGCACTGGCGTTCCTCCGCAACTACGCCGGCTCGGGCAGCTCGATCGGCGACCCTGCCGAGGCCGTGCTCTGCGTGTTCTCCTTCCTGCACAACCCGGTGTCGTTCACGATCACCGCCCCGGACCTCGCGAACCACACCCTCACCGACCTGTTCGGCGGCAGCCGGTTCCCGTCGTTCGACGCGGAGGGGCGTGTGACGCTGACCCTCGGCACCCAGAGCTTCTTCTGGTTGAAGGTCGCGCAGCCCGTGCCGCCGGAGGTGCCGGTCACCACGACCGCGATCCCGATCGTGAGCGTCTCCGACCAGCAGGGCTGATCCGCGCAGCGCTGCGTGCCGCGACGGCGGTGTCGGAGCGGCGACGTACCGTCGGCGGCGTGGCCCAGGACACTCCGACGCTCCTCTTCGAGTTCGAGGCGCCCGCTGCGGACGCGGTGAAGACGCTCGAGGTCGTCTCCACCTGGACGCCGCCCGCGCCGGAGGCGCTCACCGAACCGGTACCGCTGCTCCTCCTGGAGGAGCCGGCGGCGGTCGTGGCGCTCGAGCCGGAACCACCGCTGGAGCCGGAGGCGCCGCTGCCGGAGGCGCCGCTGCCGGCCTGGGCGTCGGCCCTCGGCGTCTTCGACCTCGAGACCACCGGGATCGACACGTCGACCGCGCGGATCGTCACGGCCCACGTCGGCGTCATCGACGAGACCGGTGCGGTGGTCGAGCGCAAGGACTGGATCGTGGACCCTGGCGTGCCGATCCCGGAGGGCGCATCAGCGGTGCACGGCATCACGGACGAGCGCGCCCGGCGCTTCGGCCGGCCGCCGGGCGAGGTCGTCGCGGAGATCCTCGCCGCGATCCGGAGCGTGTTCCTCCGTGGCTTCCCGCTGGTCGTCTACAACGCGCCGTACGACCTCACGCTGCTCGCCGCGGAGGCGGAGCGGCACCGGCTCTGGCCGCTCGAGGTCACGGCGCCGATCGTCGACCCGTTCGTGCTCGACAAGCAGATCGACCGCTTCCGGAAGGGCAAGCGCACCCTCGCCGCGGCGGCCGAGGCGTACGGCGTCGACCTGACGGACGCGCACGACGCGGGCGCCGACGCGATCGCGGCGGGCCGCCTCGCGCAGGCGATCGCCCGGCGCCACCCCGACGCGGTGGCGATGGAGGCGCAGGAGCTGCACGACGCGCAGGTCGCGTGGTGCGCCGATCAGGCGGAGCGGTTCCAGGCGTACATGCGCGAGAAGCGCGATCCTGGCTTCACGACGAGCGGTGCCTGGCCCGTGCGCTGAGCGCTCAGCCGACCCAGGCGGCCTTCGCCCAGACGGAGGTCATCGGAGCCGTCCTGCCCGTGCAGACGCGGATCGGTGCGCCCGTCTCCTGGCTCACCACGCCCTGATCCGCAGGGACCCGCGCCACGACCGTGCAGGACGCGAAGTCGTGGTGCAGCCAGCTGAGGCCGTACCCGACGGCGACCACCGTGCGGGTGCCGGGCGCCGGCGCCGGAAGGGCGTGCATGGCGTTGTGGCCGCTGTAGGTGCGGTGCGCGAGCGACGGCGCGAACCGCTCGATCGCGCCCGCCTCGCCGTAGTTGTGGGCGAGCACCACCGCGCCGGGCTCGTGCGCGGCGGGCACGGCGTCGACCAGGCCGGCGAGGGCCGGCCACCCGAGCTGATCCCTGGTCGCCTGGTTCCAGGACGGCAGCACGGTGCCCGCGAGGGCACCGGACGGCACGAGCGGCAGGGCCAGGAGCGCGGCGGCGGTCGCGTTCAGCGCGGTCGCGGCGATGAGCAGGCCCGTGCGGCGGCGGGACGCGGCCCACTCCACCGTCGGCACGCAGCCGACCGCGAAGACCGCCGTGAGCACCCCGAGGTCGTAGTAGAGCTGGGCGCCCATGACGATGACGAGCACGACGATCGCGACCAGGGTGGCCGAGAGCCACCTGACGTCCTCCCAGCCCGCGCGCCGGAACGGCACCACGAACCCGGCGACGCACACCGGGACGAGCAGCGGCCCGAGCAGCGCGCCGAGGAACGGGACGACCGCCGGCCGCACCCCCGCGGCGTTGTGCGCCGAGAGCGCGGCGCCGACCTGCAGCTCCGGCGCGGCGTGCACGAGCTGCCAGACGAGGTTGGGCGCCCCGATCACGAGCACGAGCAGCGAGCCCGCGAACGCCCAGCCCCAGACGGCGGGACGCCGCGGTCCCACCGCCGCGAGCCCGACCGCGATCGCGAGCAGGAGGGCCAGCACGAGCAGCTTGTTGTACAGGCTCAGCCCCGCCACGACGCCGGCGAGGAGGAACCAGCGTCCCCGCTGCCTGAGCACGCCGCGCAGCAGGCAGAGCAGCACCAGCGGCCACACCACCAGGTCGAACGTGGCGGTGAAGAGCACGTGTCCCAGCACCAGCGGGTAGTAGCCGAAGCCGGCTCCCCACGCGGCGAGGGCCTGCGCCCCGCGGCCGCCGCCCACCTCGGCGGTGATCGCGGCGACCACCACCACGGCCACCGCGGCGACGACGGCTGCGACCAGCCGGAGGGACGACGGCTCGTCGGAGATCGCGCTCACCGCGCGCGCGACGAGCGGTGTGAAGGGCGGCTGGTCGGTGTAGCCCCACGCCGGTGGCAGCAGGCGGAAGTAGAGCTCGTCCCGGTGGTAGCCGTATGCGCCGGACACCGCGATCAGCAGCACGGCCAGCGTGCCGGCGGCCGGCAGCACGGTCCGCCAGGAGATCGGCGCGGGGAGCGGGATCCGCACGGCCGCCGGACGGCTGATCACCGACACGGCTGGCAGGGTCTGCCGCACGCTCACCCGGCGACGGTACCGGGAGCAAGCCGAAGGGCCGCTCCCCTTGCGGGGGAACGGCCCTTCATGCGATGCGCGGTCGCGGCGCTTCGCGCCGTCAGCGACCGAAGTTCTTGAAGCGCTGGTTGAACTTCTCCACCCGGCCGGCCGAGTCGAGGATGCGCTGCTTGCCGGTGTAGAAGGGGTGCGACGCGGACGAGATCTCGACGTCGATCACGGGGTAGGTCGTGCCGTTCAGCTCGACCGTCTTGTCGCTCGTCGCGGTGGAGCGCGTGAGGAAGGTCTCCCCGGACGCGAGGTCACGGAAGACGATCTCGCGGTACTCGGGGTGGATGCCGGACTTCATGACGGATGGACCTCTTCGGATCGAGAGCGAGTCGTGGGCCGCACGTCCGCGGACGGCGGCAGGGCCGCTTCCGCGACCGACCGTCGATGCTACCAGAGCGGCGGGGTGCGGGTCAGGCGGTGGCGCGCGCCGCGTAGCGCCCGTCGCGCTCGGTGATCTCGACGTCGAGGCCGAACGTCTCCCCGATGCGCTCGGAGGTGATCGTCTCCGCGATCGGACCGGCGGCGACGACCTTCCCGTGCTGCACGAGCAGTGCGTGCGTGAAGCCGACCGGGATCTCCTCCACGTGATGCGTGACCATCACCATGCCGGGTGCGCTCGGCGCGCTCGCGTACCCGCCGAGCAGCTGCAGCAGCTCCTCGCGGGCACCGAGGTCCAGGCTCGCGGCCGGCTCGTCGAGCAGCAGCAGCTCCGGGTCGGTCATCACGGCCCGCGCGATCTGCACCCGCTTCTGCTCGCCGTCCGAGAGGTCGCCGAACCGGCGGTCCGCGAGGTGGTCGAGGCGCCATTCGGCGAGCACCCGGTTCGCACGGCGCACGTCGATGTCCTCGTACTGCTCGTTCCAGCGCCCCGTCACGGAGTACGCCGCCGTCAGCACCACGTCGAGCACCGCCTCCGACGGCGGGATCCGCTTGGCCATGGCGCTCGAGGCGAAGCCGATCCTCGGCCGCACCTCGAACACGTCCGTCTTGCCCAGCTGCGCGTCGAGCACCTGCACGGTGCCGCGGGTGGGGTGGAGGAGCGCCGCGGCGAGCTGCAGCAGCGTCGTCTTGCCCGCGCCGTTCGGCCCCAGGACGACCCAGCGCTCGGCGCTGTCGACCGTCCAGGAGACCTGGTCGAGGATCGTGGTGCTGCCCCGGGTCAGCGTGACGTCCGAGAGCTGCAGCACCACTGGCATGCCGTCAACCCTAGAGCCAGCCGCCGTCCGATCGCCTCAGCCGGGCGGTCAGACGAGCGAACGGTAGATCTCGACCGTCTGCGCGCCGATCGCGTCCCAGTCGAACACCGCCCTGGCGCGCTCGCGACCGGCCCGCCCGTACCGCTGTGCACGCGCGCGGTCCGCGACCGCCTCCGCGAGCACCCGGCCGAGGTCCGCCACGAACCGCTCCGGGTCGGTGGGCGTGCCCGTGCCGTCCTGCACCTGGTCGATCGGCACGAGCCACCCCGTCTCGCCGTCGACGACCACCTCGGGGATCCCGCCCGTCGCGGTGCCGACGACCGCGGTGCCGCAGGCCATGGCCTCGAGGTTGACGATGCCGAGCGGCTCGTAGACGGAGGGGCACACGAACACGTCCGCCGCGGTGAGGACCGCTGTCAGCTCGCGCCTCGGCAGGATGCGCTCGATCCACACCACCCCGCTGCGCTGCTCCTGCAGCTCGCGGACGAGGCCGGTCACCTCGGCCATGATCTCCTTCGTGTCCGGCGCACCCGCGCAGAGCACGAGCTGCACCTCCGGCGGCAGCGAAGCGGCCGCGCGCAGCAGGTAGGGCAGCCCCTTCTGGCGCGTGATGCGGCCCACGAAGACGACCGTCGGGCGGTCCGGGTCGACACCGAGCGACCGCACCAGCTCCCGGTCGTCGTTCGGCTGCCAGGCGGTGAGGTCGATGCCGTTGTAGACGACGTGCAACCGGGAGGGGTCGACCCGGGGGTACGAGCGGAGGATGTCGTCGCCCATGCCCCTGCTCACCGCGATCACGGCGTCCGCGGCCTCGTAGGCGGTCCGCTCGATCTCGCTGGAGATGCGGTACCCGCCGCCCAGCTGCTCGGCCTTCCAGGGGCGGAGCGGCTCGAGGCTGTGCGCGGTGACCACGTGCGGCACGCCGTGCAGCAGCTTCGCGAGGTGGCCGCCCGCGTTCGCGTACCAGGTGTGCGAGTGCACGAGGTCCGTGCCGGCCGCGCCCTCGGCCATCTGCAGATCGACCCCGAGCGTCGACAGCGAGCCGTTGGCCGTCTCGAGCTCCGCGGGCGCCCGGTACGCCGTCACGTCCGCCTCGTCGCGGGGTGCGCCGAAGCAGCGCACCTGCACCTCGATGCGGCTCCGCAGCGCCTTCGTCAGCTCGGCGACGTGCACCCCCGCCCCGCCGTAGATCTCGGGCGGATACTCCTTCGTCAGCAGATCGACGCGCACGGGCGCCACCCTAGACCCCGGGGCGCGGCGCCGACAGACACCCCCAATACGTGCGCTGACCGGGAATTTCCAGGATGTCCGAACGTCCGGTGGGAGTACGGTGAGCGCCATGCCATCGAAGAAGATTTTCGGCATCGTGCTCGCCGGCGGCGAGGGCAAGCGGCTCATGCCGCTCACGGAGGACCGTGCCAAGCCCGCGGTGCCGTTCGGCGGCGTGTACCGCCTGATCGACTTCGCGCTGTCGAACCTCCTGAACTCGGGGCTGACGCAGATCGTCGTGCTGACGCAGTACAAGTCGCACAGCCTCGACCGGCACGTGGCGGAGACCTGGCGCCTCTCCGGCCTCCTCAACTCGTACGTGGCGTCCGTGCCCGCGCAGCAGCGGCTCGGCAAGCGCTGGTACCTCGGGAGCGCCGACGCGATCTTCCAGAGCCTCAACCTGATCGGCGACGAGCAGCCCGACATCGTGGTCGTGGTCGGTGCCGACCACGTGTACCGCATGGACTTCAGCCAGATGATCGAGGCGCACATCGCCTCCGGCAAGAAGGCCACGGTCGCCGCGATCCGGCAGCCCATCGCGCTCGCGAACGCGTTCGGCGTCATCGACGTCGCGCCGGACGACCCCACGACGATCCACGAGTTCCTCGAGAAGCCGCAGCATCCGCGCGGGCTCCCCGACTCCCCCGACGAGGTGCTCGCCTCGATGGGCAACTACGTGTTCGACACCGACGCGCTCGTGGCCGCGCTCGAGGTGGACGCCGAGCGCCCCGGCTCGAAGCACGACATGGGCGGCGACATCGTCCCCTGGTTCGTGGAGCAGGGCGAGGCGGGCGTGTACGACCTGAACCGCAACGAGGTGCCGGGATCGACCGACCGCGACCGGTTCTACTGGCGGGACGTGGGCTCGATCGAGTCGTTCTACGACGCCCACATGGACCTCGTGTCCGCCCTGCCGGTGTTCAACCTGTACAACCGGCGGTGGCCGATCTACACGCAGACGCTGAACTCGCCGCCCGCGAAGTTCAACCGCGACTCCTACGGCAACAACACCGTGGTGCACGACTCGATCGTGTCGCCGGGGTCGCTGTTCTCCGGGTCCCGCATCCAGAACAGCGTGCTGGGGCCGTGGGCCGTCGTCGAGTCGGGTGCGTCGGTCGTGGACTCGGTGCTCTTCGACCGGGCGCGCATCGGTCCCGGTGCCGTGGTGCAGCGGGCGATCCTCGACAAGAACGTCGTGATCGCGGAGGGGGCCAGGGTCGGCGTCGAGCACGAACGGGACCGGGAGCGCGGGCTCACGGTCACCGACAGCGGCATCGTCGTCGTGGGCAAGGGCGTCCGGGTCGATCCCTGACCTCTGCCACGCTGGTGCCGTGAGCCTCCTGGTCGTCCTGGACGTCGACTCGACCCTGATCGGCCAGGAGGTGGTGGACCTGCTCGCCGACGCCGCCGGGGTGGGCGACGAGGTCGCGGCGATCACCGCGGCCGCCATGCGCGGCGAGCTCGACTTCGCCGGCAGCCTGACGCGCCGCGTCGCGCTCCTCGAGGGGCTGCCCGCCTCCGTGCTCAGCGAGGTGCGCGCCAGGATCACCGTCACGGACGGGGTGCCGGAGCTCCTCGCCGCGGTCCACGCCGCCGGCGGTGCCGTCGGCGCCGTCTCGGGCGGCTTCCGTCAGGTGCTCGACCCGCTCGCGGCCGAGCTGGGCCTCGACCGACGGCACGCGAACGAGCTCGAGGTCGAGGACGGCCGGCTCACCGGCCGCGTCCTGGGCGGCATCGTCGACGCGGCCGCGAAGCGCGAGCGGCTGCTCGCCTGGGCGGCGGAGCTCGGGGCGACGCGCACCGTCGCGGTCGGCGACGGTGCGAACGACCTCGCGATGATGGGCGCCGCGGACCTCTCCGTCGCGTTCGACGCGAAGCCCGCCGTGCGAGCCGCCGCGGACGTCAGCCTCCCCGGCCGGTCCCTCCTCCCCCTCCTGGCCCTGCTCTGATCGGTGCTCGCACCTGAGCGCAACGTGAACCCCCGCCGCGTGCGCGCTCCGGCGCGACCCGGAGGCGGCTCAGGCGCGCGATGATCCAGCGGTGCTGGAACCGATCCTGTTCGCCTGCGCCGCGGTCGCGGGGCTCGGCGCGCTCGTCATGCTCGTGCGCCTCGCACGGCACCGGACGGCCCGCCGGTGGCGCGGCGTGCTCGCCGCGGCCGCGCTGCTCGGCTTCGCAGCCGGCACGATCGGGCTCGGCGTCCTGCCGCCCGGTGCCGTGGCGTCGGTCGTCGACCAGCCCTCCGCGTCGCCCTCACGGACCGCCACGACCGCGGTGGCGCTGCCGACCTGGCGGCCGGCGGACGCCCACGACCGCGCCGGCTACGCGCACATCACCCGATGGTCGATCCCGGTGTTCCCGGCCGGGCTGCGGACGACCGCCGCCGGCACGCAGACGCTGCCGCGGAACGGCGAGATCGGCTCGGTGGTCATCCCCGCCACCCGATCGCGGTTCGTCGCGCGTCCGGCGATCGTCTACCTCCCGCCTGCGGCACTCGTCCCCCGGCCTCGGCTGCTGCCCGTGATCATCGCCTTCTCGGGCCAGAGCCGCGGTGCAGGGCCCGCCGACCTCGTCTGGAGCGCCGGGCTCCGCAGCATGATGGACGGCATCGCCGCGCGGCATCACGGCGTCGCCCCCGTCGTCGTCGTGCCCGACCAGCTCGGGCCCGCCTCCGGGAACCCGATGTGCGTCGACTCGCCGCTCGGGCACTCCGCCACCTACGTCATGACCGACGTGCGCGACTGGATCCTGACCCACCTGCCCGTGGCGACCGGGAGCCGGGACTGGACGGTCGCGGGCTTCTCGCAGGGCGGCACCTGCGCGATCCAGTTCGCCTCCGCCCACCCGGACGTGTTCGGCTCGGTCGTCGACGTCTCGGGCGAGGCGGCCCCGATCGCCGGCTCGGAGGCGCACACGATCGCCGTCGCGTTCCACGGCAGCACGGTCGCCTACCTGCACGCGTCGCCCGCCTGGCTGCTCGCCCACCACCACGTGCGCGGCCTGCAGGCGTACTTCGCCGCGGGCGCGCTCGACCGGAACTACGGACCGGTGGTCCGGCTGATGGCGGCGCACGCGGCCGCTGCGGGCGCGCGCGTGCACACCATGCGGGTCGCGGGCCTGAACCACAACTGGAAGGTGGGACGCGCAGGCATGCTCTGGGGCTTCGACCACCTCGCCGGGTGGTGGGGCCTCTGAGCGCCGATCCGGCTAGTGCCCCATCCCGAGGCCGCCGTCCACGGGGATGATCGCGCCCGAGACGTAGGCGGCGTCGTCGGAGGCGAGCCAGAGCACGGCCCGTGCGACGTCCTCGCCCGAGCCGAACCTGCCGACGGGGATCCGGCCGAGGTACTCGTGCTGCTGCTCGTCCGGTAGCGCCGCCGTCATGTCCGACTCGATGAAGCCGGGCGCCACCACGTTCGCCGTGATCCCCCGGCCGCCGAGCTCGCGCGTCAGCGAGCGGGCGAAGCCGATCAGCGCCGACTTCGAGGCGGCGTAGTTCACCTGGCCCGCCGAGCCGAGCATGCCGACCACGCTCGAGATCAGGATCACGCGGCCGAACCGGGCGCGCAGCATCCCCTTCGAGGCGCGCTTGACCACGCGGAACGCGCCGCCGAGGTTGGTGGCGACGACGTCGTCGAAGTCCGCCTCGCTCATCCGCAGCAGCAGGGTGTCCTTCGTGATCCCCGCGTTCGCGACGACGACCTCCACGGGGCCGAGCTCCGCCTCGACCACGCGGAACGCGGCGTCGAGGGAGGCGGCGTCCGTGACGTCCGCCTGCACGGCGAGCACCCCCTCCGGTCCGGAGCCGTTCCGCGAGGTGATCGCGACGCGGTGGCCTTCGGCCGCGAAGGCCGTCGCGATCGCGCGGCCGATGCCGCGGTTGCCGCCGGTCACGAGGACGGTGCGCTGGGTCAAGGGGGCGTCTCCTTCCGCAAGGACTCCGTGAGCCTAGTGATCGGGCCGGGAAGCGCCCCGGAGCGGCGTAGGTTGACACCACTCATGACTCATGACGCCGTGCAGTCCGCGACCTCGCTCCCGGCCTCGCCCCAGGAGGACCGGAAGCGGCGCATGCGCGCGTACTCGACCGCGATGTCGGTGCGCATGGTCTGCCTCGTCCTGGTGTTCTTCGTGCCGGGCTGGTGGAAGCTCGTCTTCGGCATCGGCGCCGTCGTCCTCCCGTACATCGCGGTCGTGCTCGCGAACGCGGGGTCGACCCTGGGCACGAAGCCGGTCAACCCCGGTGCCGCACAGCAGCAGCTCGCGCTCGAGCAGCACCGCGAGGAATGAGCACGACGCCGATGCGGCACACCTGCTCGCGCGCGGGCTGCCGGGCCGAGGCGACGACGGCGATCGAGTGGCGCAACCCGCGTATCCACACGGGCGACCGGGTCAAGACCTGGCTCGCGTGCGACGAGCACGTGACGGTCCTGCGCGACTTCCTCGCGGCGCGGGCGTTCCCGCTCGCGCTGCGGCCGCTCGACCCATCGGGCGACCGGGTACGCTGACGCACCCGTGAAGCAGCTCGGCCGGATCCTCCGCACCCTGGTCGCCGACGGGCGCTGGCACCGCTCCCTGGCGCTCGCGATCGCGTTCGCAATCGGGTGCGGACTGCTGTCGTGGTGGCAGTTCTCGCGGCGCGCCGAGACCGCAGCCGCGAACGCGCTGATCACGGCGAACGCGTCCGCGGCGCCATCCCCGCTCGCGGATCTGCTGCCCTCGCTCACCGCATACCGCCCCGGCCTGCAGTGGCGCACGGTCCGGATGACCGGCACCTACCTGCCGGCACAGCAGCTGCTCGTGCGCAACCGCGTGGATCCGGCCGGCAACCCGGGGTTCGAGGTGCTCACCCCGCTGCGACTCACGGACGGCACGGTGTTCGTGCTCGACCGGGGCTGGGTGTCCGTCGGCTCCAAGCAGGACCGGCCCGACGCCGTACCGGCACCGCCTGCCGGCCCGGTGACGGTCGACGCGCGCCTCCAGGCGAACGAGGGCCCGCTGGCCGGCCGCACCGCGCCGTCCGGTGAGATCCCGTCGATCGACCTGAAGTCCGTCGCGAAGCGGGTCGGCGCCCCGACCTACACGGGCGCATACGGCCAGGTGCGGTCGGAGTTTCCCGCGCCGGCGTCGACGCCCGAACGCATCGAGCCGCAGCCCGCGAGCACCGGGGTCGACGAGGGCACGCACCTGTCGTACGCGATCCAGTGGATCCTGTTCGCGCTGCTCGGGTTCGGGGCGCTCGGCTGGTCCATCCGGCGCGACCTGCTCGACGCGGGCGACGAGGTCGTGGTCGCGGCGGAGGAGCGAGCGCTCGAACGCCGCGCGAAGCGCGCGCCGTCGGACGAAGCCGTGGAGGACGCGCTGGCCGACCGCTGACGCGGCCGCGCCTTCCGCGGAGGATCAGCTGACGCTGATCAGCTCCGCGTACTCGGGCGTCCAGAGGTCCTCCGTGCCGTCGGGCATGATCAGCACCCGCTCGGGGTTCAGCGCCTCCACGGCGCCCTCGTCGTGGCTGACCAGCACGACGGCGCCCGTGTAGTTCGCGAGCGCACCGAGGATCTCCTCGCGGCTGGCGGGGTCGAGGTTGTTCGTCGGCTCGTCGAGCAGGAGCACGTTCGCGGCCGACACGACGAGCATCGCCAGCGCGAGCCGGGTCTTCTCACCGCCGGAGAGCACCCCGGCGATCTTGTCGCCGTCGTCGCCGGTGAACAGGAACGAGCCGAGGACGCGCCGCGCCTCCGTCGCCGTGAGGTTCGGCGCCGCGGACACCATGTTCTCGAGCACGGTGCGCCCCACGTCGATCGTCTCGTGCTCCTGCGCGTAGTAGCCGATGCGGAGGCCGTAGCCCGGCTCGAGCTGTCCCGTGTCCGGCTGGTCCACCCCGGCCAGGATGCGCAGCAGCGTCGTCTTGCCCGCGCCGTTCAGGCCGAGGATCACGACCTTCGCACCGCGGTCGATCGCGAGGTCGACCGCGGAGAAGATCTCGAGCGAGCCGTACGACTTCGACAGGTCGGAGGCCATGAGCGGGGTCTTGCCCGACGGCGCCGGATCGGGGAACCGCAGCTTCGCGACGCGGTCCACCTGCCTGACCTCCTCGAGCCCGGACAGGAGGCGCTCCGCGCGGCGCACCATGTTCTGCGCCGCGACGGCCTTCGTCGCCTTCGCGCCCATCTTCGCGGCCTGCAGCTGCAGTGCGGACGCCTTCTTCTCCGCGTTCTGCCGCTCGCGCTTGCGACGCTGCTCGTCGGTCTCGCGCTGCTTCAGGTACTGCTTCCAGCCCATGTTGTAGACGTCGAGCACCTGACGGTTCGCGTCGAGGTAGAAGACGCGGTTCACGACGTCGCCGACGAGGTCGACGTCGTGGCTGATCACGCTCGCGCCGCCCTTGTAGGTCTTCAGGAACTCGCGGAGCCAGACGATCGAGTCGGCGTCGAGGTGGTTCGTGGGCTCGTCCAGGATCAGCGTGTCGGCGTCGCTGAAGAGGATCCTGGCGAGCTCGATGCGGCGGCGCTGACCGCCGGAGAGCGTCTTCAGCGGCTGGTCGAGGATCCGGTCGGGCAGCGCGAGGTTCGAGGAGATCGAGGCCGCCTCGGCTTCGGCGGCGTAGCCGCCCTTCGCGGTGAACTCCTCCTCGAGGCGGGCGTAGCGGTTGATCGCCTTCTCCGCGACCGCGGGGTCCGCCGACCCCATCCGCTCGGTCGCCTCGGCCATCTGCAGCTGCAGGGTGCCGAGGCCCCTGGCGTCCAGGATGCGGGTGCGGGCGAGCTGCTCGGGATCGCCCGCACGCGGGTCCTGGGGCAGGTAGCCGATCTCGCCCGACCGCTCGACCTTCCCGTCGGCGGGCTGCGCCTCCCCCGCCAGCACCTTCGTGAGGGTGGTCTTGCCGGCGCCGTTGCGGCCGACGAGCCCCACCTTGTCCCCGTTCGACACGCGGAACTCGACGTCCGCCATGAGGCGGCGGGCGCCGACGGTGATCTCGAGGCCGTGCACGGCGAGCATGCGGAACCTCCTTGACGAGATCGACGGCGATTGGGCCCTGCGGTTGTGCGTTCGGCACAGAAGCGCGCTTCGGGCGGCGATCTAGTGTAGTTCGCGGCGGGCGCCCGGCCCGTCGTCGAAGGAGCCGCCCGTGTCATCGATCTCGCTCGCCCCGTCCCGCCCGGTCCTCGCGGACCGCCTGCCGAGGTCGATCGTGACGGACGCGACCCTCGTGGTGGCCGGCGCGGCGCTGACCGCAGGACTCGCGCAGGTGGAGATCCCCCTGTGGCCGGTGCCGATCACCGGGCAGACGCTCGCCGTCCTGCTCGTCGGGGCGTCGCTCGGCGCCGCCAGGGGCGGCCTGTCGATGGTCCTGTACGCGCTCGTCGGGGCGCTCGGCGCGCCGATCTTCTCCGACCACACCGCGGGCACGGCGATCCTGCTCGGCCCGACGGGCGGCTACATCGTCGGCTTCGTGCTCGCCGCGGCCTTCACGGGCTGGCTCGCGCAGCGCCGCTGGGAGCGCGGCCTCCTGCGCGGCATGCTCGCGTTCGTCGCCGGGTCCGGCGTCGTGTTCCTGGTGGGACTGCCCTGGCTGAAGGTCTCGCTCGGGCTCGACTGGGGCACGACGATCACGAGCGGCCTCACCCCGTTCATCGTCGGCGGCGTCATCAAGGCCGTGATCGCGGCGCTGGTGCTGCGCGGCGCCTGGGCGCTCGTCGACCGCGCCGACACCGCGAAGCGCTGACCTACTCAGATCTGGAAGCCGATCGCCCGCATCATCTCCTTGCCGTCGTCGGTCATCCGCTCGGGACCCCACGGCGGCATCCACACCCAGTTGATCCGGAACCGCTCGACGTGGCCGTCGAGGGCCTGGGCGGTCTCGTCCTCGATCACGTCGGTCAGCGGGCAGCCGGCGGACGTGAGGGTCATGTTGATGACGAGCGCGTCGTTCTCCTCGTCCCAGCCGAGGTCGTAGATCAGCCCGAGGTCGACGACGTTCACGCCGAGCTCCGGGTCGACGACGTCCTTGAGCGCCTCGGAGATCTCGTCGAACCGCTCGGGTGCGAGCTCGGTGGGCATCAGGCGGAGGCGGCCGCAGCGGCCACGTAGCGGTCGTAGCCCTCGTCCTCGAGGCGGTCGGCCAGCTCCGGGCCGCCCTCCTCGGCGACGCGGCCCGCGACGAAGACGTGCACGAAGTCCGGCTTGATGTAGCGGAGGATCCGCGTGTAGTGCGTGATGAGCAGCACGCCGAGCCCGGTCGAGGTCTTGGCGCGGTTGACGCCCTCGGAGACGATCTTCAGCGCGTCGACGTCGAGACCGGAGTCGGTCTCGTCGAGCACCGCGAACCGCGGCTTCAGCAGCTCGAGCTGCAGGATCTCGTGGCGCTTCTTCTCGCCGCCGGAGAACCCCTCGTTGACGTTGCGCTCGGCGAAGGTGCTGTCCATGCGCAGCGCCTCCATCGACCCGCGCACGTCCTTGACCCAGCCGCGGATGGCGGGCGCCTTGCCGTCGATCGCGGTCTTGGCGGTGCGGAGGAAGTTCGACACGGTCACGCCGGGGATCTCGACCGGGTACTGCATCGCGAGGAAGAGCCCGGCGCGGGCGCGCTCGTCGACGCTCATGGCGAGGACGTCCTCGCCGTCGAGCGTGATCGAGCCGGAGTCGACCGTGTAGCGGGGGTGCCCGGCGATCGTGTACGCCAGCGTCGACTTGCCGGACCCGTTCGGGCCCATCACGGCGTGCGTCTCGCCCTCGTTGATGGTGAGGTCGACGCCGCGCAGGATCGGCTTGGTGCCCTGCTCGGTCTCGATGGAGACGTGGAGGTCGCGGATCGCGAGGGTGGACATCGGGGTTCCTAACTCGTGCGCCGGCGCTAGGCCGGCAGCTCGGACGCGGGCACCGGGGTCGGGTCGACGAGCACGTCGCCCCCCTCCACGGTGACCTTGAAGACGGGGACCGGCTGATACGCCGGCAGGGTGAGCGGACGACCGGTCCGCAGGGAGAACTTGGAGCCGTGCGCCCAGCACTCGAGCGTGTCGTCCTCGACGAAGCCCTCCGCCAGGGAGATGTCGCCGTGGGTGCACGTGTCGCCGATCGCGAACACGTCGCCGTTGCCGTCCTTCACGACCGCGATGGGCGTGCCGCCGATCACGACGCGGAGGGCCGTGTCCTGCTCGAGCTCGTCGTACGAGCAGACGCGCTCAGACATCGGCACCGCCGGCGAGCTCGGCCTCGATCCGGTCCTGGAGGCGCTCCTGCAGCTCGGGCAGGCCGATCTTCTGCACGATCGAGGCGAGGAAGCCGCGGACCACGAGCCGCCGCGCGACGTCCTCCGGGATGCCGCGCGCCTGCAGGTAGAACAGCTGCTCGTCGTCGAAGCGACCGGTGGCGGAGGCGTGCCCCGCCCCTTCGATGTCGCCGGTCTCGATCTCGAGGTTCGGCACGGAGTCCGCCCTGGTGCCGTCGGTGAGCACGAGGTTGCGGTTCTGCTCGTACGAGTCCGTGCCGGTCGCGTCCGGGCCGATCAGGACGTCGCCGATCCACACGGTGTGCGCGCCGTCGCCCTGCAGCGCGCCCCGGTACTCGACCCGGCCCTTCGTGTGGTCCGCCTTGTGGAAGAGGAACACCTGGCTCTCGAGGTGCTGGCCCGCGTCGGCGAAGTACACGCCGAGGAGCTCGCCGTCCGCGCCGGAGCCGGCCAGGGTGACGGAGGGGTTGACGCGCACGACCCCGCCGCCGAAGGACACGACGACGTGCTTCAGGCGCGCGTCGCGCCCGACCTGCGCGAAGTGGTTCGCGACGTGCTTCGCGTCGTCCGTCCAGTCCTGCACCGAGACGACGGTGACTTCGGCGCCGTCACCGACCAGGATCTCCACGTTCTCGGCCAGCTGCGCCGCGCCGCGGTTGTCGAGCACCACGACCGCGCGCGCGAACCGGGCGACGTCCACCAGCGTGTGGGCGGCGCGGGCCGCGGGCCCGAGCGCGCTGCGCACGACCGTCGCGCTCGACGGCTCGTCACCGCTCACGCGGACGAGGAGCGCCTCCTGGAACGAGGACCACGCGTTCGCGGCGGCCCGGTCCTCGGGGATCCCGGCCGCACCGATGCGCTCGTCGTCCCGCCCGACCCAGCCGACCTCGGCGCCGCCGGTCGTCGTCGCATCGACCTCGTACCTGGAGCCGTCGAGCGTGCCGCCGATCAGCTCCTCGAGGTCCGCGACCGGGGTCAGCTTCCAGGTCGCCTCGCGCCCGGTCACCGGCGGGAACGCCGTCACGTCGGTGGAGGCGAAGCGCTCGTTGCGCGTCTGCACCGGCACGGCGCCGTGTCCCGTCGACGCGTCCGCGACGATCGCCGGCCGCGTGCCGGTCCCCGTCACGACCGGTTCGGTCGTGCCCTGGGCCGGGTGCTCGGCATCCGTGGACAGGGTGTCGACGGTGTCCGTCTCAGGCGTGTCCGCCACCTAGCCGACGCTCCCTTCCATGCCCATCTCGATGAGCTTGTTCAGCTCGAGGGCGTACTCCATCGGCAGCTCGCGCGCGATGGGCTCGATGAAGCCGCGCACGATCATCGCCATCGCCTCGTCCTCCGGCATGCCGCGGCTCATCAGGTAGAAGAGCTGCTCCTCGCTCACCTTCGAGACGGTCGCCTCGTGGCCGAGCTGCACGTCGTCGACGCGGATGTCGATGGCCGGGTAGGTGTCCGAGCGGCTGATCGTGTCGACCAGCAGCGCGTCGCAGCGGACCGTGTTCGCGGAATGGTGCGCGTTCGGGTCGACCCGGACCTCGCCGCGGTACCCGGCCCGGCCGCCTCCGCGCGCGATCGACTTCGAGACGATCGACGACTGCGTGTACGGCGCCATGTGGATCATCTTCGCGCCGGCGTCCTGGTGCTGCCCCGGCCCGGCGAACGCGACGGAGAGGGTCTCGCCCTTCGCGTGCTCCCCCACCAGGTAGATCGACGGGTACTTCATCGTCACCTTGGAGCCGATGTTGCCGTCGATCCACTCCATCGTCGCGCCCTCGTGGGCGATCGCCCGCTTCGTGACGAGGTTGTAGACGTTGTTCGACCAGTTCTGGATCGTCGTGTACCGGACGCGTGCGTCCTTCTTCACGATGATCTCCACCACGGCGGAGTGGAGCGAGTCGCTCTTGTAGATCGGGGCGGTGCAGCCCTCGATGTAGTGCACGTACGAGCCCTCGTCCGCGATGATCAGCGTCCGCTCGAACTGCCCCATGTTCTCGGTGTTGATCCGGAAGTAGGCCTGCAGCGGGATGTCGACGTGCACGCCCTTCGGCACGTAGACGAAGGAGCCGCCTGACCAGACGGAGGTGTTCAGCGCAGCGAACTTGTTGTCGCCCGCGGGGATGACGGTGCCGAAGTACTCCTCGAAGAACTCGGGGTGCTCCTTGAGCGCGGTGTCCGTGTCCATGAAGATCACCCCCTTCTCCTCCAGCTCCTCCTGGATCTGGTGGTAGACGACCTCCGACTCGTACTGCGCCGCGACGCCGCCGACGAGGCGCTGCCGCTCCGCCTCAGGGATGCCGAGCCGCTCGTAGGTGGCCCGGATGTCCTCGGGGAGGTCCTCCCAGGTCTGCGCCTGGCGCTCGGTGGACTTGACGAAGTACTTGATGTTGTCGAAGTCGATGCCCGTGAGGTCCGCGCCCCACATCGGCATCGGCTTGCGCTCGAACATCGCGAGCCCCTTGAGGCGGTTCCGCAGCATCCAGTCGGGTTCGCCCTTGCGCCGGGAGATGTCGGCCACGACCTCCTTGGAGAGGCCGCGCTTCGCGGACGCGCCCGCGACGTCCGAGTCGGCCCAGCCGAACTCGTAGACGCCGAGCCCTGCGAGCTCGGGGCGGTCGATCAGCACGTCGGTCATGACGGGTGCTCCTCTCGTTGCCGGTTCCGAACGCGGCGTCAGGGCGTCGCATTCCGCCGGCTCTCGGTCGGTCGTGCCGCGCGCATCGGATGGTCGCGGCGCCGTGCGGCCCGACGGAGGCGCCACCGGCGCGGCCCTCCGACCGGACGCCGATCCTATCGCCGTCGACCCGGAACCACGTGTGCGTGCGGCCCGGTCGTCTCCTCGGGCGCCGCGCGCACCGGGATGACGCCGCCGAACAGCGTCGGGTGGGTGTCGAGCAGCACCCGGAGCACGCCGACCCAGACGAGCGCCGCGCCGAGCAGGTGCACCACGACGAGCGCGGAGGGCAGCGCGGTCACGGCCTGCACGACGCCGATGACGACCTGCGCACCGAGGACCCACAGCAGCACCGCGACCCGGCGGCGCGCGAGCGCCGTCTCCCGGCCGCCCGCGCGGAGCAGCACGGCCAGCACCACGGCGAGGACCACGGTCAGCACCGCCGCCGTGCCGTGCGCGAGGGTGACGGACGTCCAGCTCACCGGGATCCGCGGGACGTCGGCGGAGTCACCGGAGTGCGGTCCTGCGCCGGTGACGACCGTGCCGAGCACGACCAGCACCGCCGTGACCGCCGTGAGCAGCCACGCGACGGGGCCGGCGGGACCGCGGACCGCGGTCGCCGCCGCCGACTGCCTCGCCCGGTGCCACGCCAGCGTCGTCGTGGTGAGCAGGGCGATCGCGAGCACGAAGTGGAAGGCGACGAAGTACGGGTTGAGCCCGGCGAGCACCGTGAGGCCGCCCGCGACCGCGTTCACGACCACGAGCCAGAACTGGCTCCAGGTCAGCCGCGCAAGCGAGCGCTGCCTCTGCCGCTGCAGCGCGGCGGCCACGATCGCCCAGCCGACCGCCGCGACCAGCACCCAGGTCAGCATCCGGTTGCCGAACTCGATCGCCCCGTGCACGCCGAGCGCGGGCGTCGTGGTGAGGGATCCCGCCTCGCACACCGGCCACGTCGGGCAGCCGAGACCGGACCCCGTGACGCGGACGACGCCGCCCGTGACGATGATCAGGATGCTCACGACGAGCGCGGCGGTGGTCCCCCAGCGCAGTGCGCGGTCGCGGAGCACCACCCGCTCCGCGAGCCACGCGAACGGCGTCCTCGGCCTGGGCGCCGCCTCCGGTCGCGTGGTCATCGGAACAGCAGCGCGTCGACGGCGATCCCGAGGAACAGCAGGGACAGCGAGCCGATGGAGGCGTGGAACACCCGCATCGGCGCGACCCGCTCCCCCGCGAGCGCCCTCGCGTAGAGCCGGTGGGTCTCGAGCACGAACCAGCCGCCCGCGCCGAGCGCGGTGAGGGAGTAGACGGGCCCCATCCCGGCGACCGGGATGAGCAGGAGGGAGCAGGCGAGCGTCGCCCAGGCGTACAGCACGGTCTGCAGGCCGACCTGCGCCTGGGACCGGACGGCGCCGAGCATCGGGACGCCCACGGAGGAGTAGTCGTCGCGGTAGCGCATCGACAGCGGCCAGTAGTGCGGCGGCGTCCAGAGGAAGATCACGGCGAACAGCACCCAGGCGGCCGGGGCGAGGGTCCCCGTCACCGCGGCCCAGCCGATCAGGACCGGGAAGCAGCCCGCGAGGCCGCCCCAGATGATGTTCTGGCTCGTCCGGCGCTTCAGCCACATCGTGTAGATGAAGACGTAGAACCCGATCGCCGCGAGCGACAGCAGCGCGGCCAGCCACGTGGTGAGCAGGCCGAGCACCAGCGTCGACACCACGGTGAGCAGGGACGCGAACACGAGGGCCTGCGCCGGGCCGAGGTCCCCCGTCACGAGCGGCCGGTGGCGCGTGCGGTGCATGACCTTGTCGATGTCGCGGTCGATGACCATGTTGAAGGCGTTGGCCGCGCCGGCCGACATGGTGCCGCCGACGAGCGTCGCCGCGACGACCAGCAGGTCGGGTACGCCGTGCACCGCCAGGATCATCACCGGCACGGTCGTGACGAGCAGCAGCTCGACCACCCGCAGCTTCATCAGCGCCACGTAGCCGCGGGCCTGTCGCCCAGCGGGTACGCGACCGCGCCGGGCGGCCTGGGCCTGCCCGCCTTCCGCCCTGACCGTCGTGCTCACTGCTGAGCGATTCTAGGCGAACCGGCCCGGCCCTCGAAGCCGGCGCTCATCGAAGCGGGGCACCATTGCACCGGCACACGACGGCCGTCCTGCCGTCAATAGACTTTCCGACGGCCGCCGTACAGCCACCGCTTACGAACTCCACCGACGGAAGGATCGTCGTGACCGATCTCAGGACCCGACCCAGCACCGAGCTCGAATGGACGGAGCTCGACCGCAGGGCGGTGGACACGACCAGAGCCCTCGCCGCCGATGCGGTGCAGAAGACCGGGAACGGGCACCCCGGCACGGCGATCAGCCTGGCGCCGCTCGCGTACCTGCTGTTCCAGAAGGTCATGCGGCGCGACCCGTCCGACAGCACGTGGCTCGGGCGCGACCGCTTCATCCTCTCGAACGGCCACTCGTCGCTCACCCAGTACATCCAGTTCTTCCTCGGCGGCTACGGGCTCGAGCTCGAGGACCTCGAGCAGCTGCGCCAGTACGGCTCGAAGACGCCCGGCCACCCCGAGTACGGGCACACCGACGGCATCGAGATCACCACCGGGCCCCTCGGCTCGGGCCTCGCCGCCTCGGTCGGCTTCGCGTACGCCTCTCGCTTCGAGCGCGGCCTCTTCGACCCGGACGCCGAAGCGGGCGCGAGCCCCTTCGACCACTTCGTCTACGTGATCGCGGGCGACGGCGACATCGAGGAGGGCGTCACCAACGAGGCGTCCTCGCTCGCCGGCACGCAGCAGCTCGGCAACCTGATCCTCTTCTACGACGACAACCAGATCTCGATCGAGGACGACACGAACATCGCCCTCTCGGAGGACGTCGCGAAGCGCTACGAGGCGCTCGGCTGGCACGTGCAGACGATCGACTGGAAGGCCGGAGCGGACTACCACGAGGACGTCGAGGCGCTCTACGCCGCGACCCTCGAGGCGCAGCGCGTGACCGACAAGCCGTCGATCATCGTCCTGAAGACGATCATCGGGTGGCCATCCCCGACCCTCCGCAACACGGGCAAGATCCACGGCGCGGCCATGGGCGCCGAGGAGATCGCCGGGCTGAAGCAGGCGCTCGGGCTCGACCCCGAGCAGTCCTTCGCCGTCGCGCCCGAGGTGCTCGCCCACACCCGCCAGGCGGTCGACCGGGGCAGGGCCCAGCACGCCGAGTGGAACGAGGCCTTCGACGCGTGGGCGTCGGCGAACCCCCAGCGCAAGGCGCTGCTCGACCGGATGCTCGCGGGCGACCTGCCGGACGACGCCTTCGAGGACGTGCCGGTCTTCCCGGCGGGGAAGGCCGTGTCGACCCGCGTCGCCTCCGGGAAGGTCATCAACGGCCTCGCCAAGCGGATCCCCGAGTTCTGGGGCGGTTCCGCGGACCTCGCCGAGTCGAACAACTCGACCATCGAGGGCGCGGGCAGCTTCCTGCCGCCCGAGCGGGCGACGGCGATGTGGAAGGCGAACCCGTACGGCCGCGTGCTGCACTTCGGCATCCGCGAGCACGCGATGGGCAACATCCTGAACGGCATCGTGCTGCACGGGAACACGCGCGTCTTCGGCGCGACCTTCCTGATCTTCAGCGACTACATGCGCCCCGCCGTGCGGCTCGCCGCGCTCATGAAGGCGCCGACCATCTACGTCTGGACGCACGACTCGGTCGCTCTGGGCGGTGACGGCCCCACCCACCAGCCCGTGGAGACGCTGTGGGCGCTCCGGCTGATCCCCCAGCTCGACATCGTCCGGCCGGCCGACGCGAACGAGACCGCGGCGGCGTGGAAGCAGATCATGTCGCGCCGCATGGGCCCGGCCGGCCTCGCGCTGTCCAGGCAGAACCTGCCCGTGTTCGAGCGCGGGGACGGGGACGCGTCCGGCGACACCTTCGCGTCCGCCGACGGCGTCGCGAAGGGTGCGTACGTGCTCGCCGCCGCGAAGCAGGGCACGCCCGACGTGATCCTCATCGCCACCGGCTCCGAGGTGCAGGTCGCGGTCGCCGCCCGCGAGCAGCTCGCGAAGGAGGGCATCGACGCGTCCGTCGTGTCGGCGCCGTGCCTCGAGTGGTTCGACGAGCAGAGCCCGGAGTACCGGGAGTCGGTGCTCCCGTCCGCGGTGAAGGCGCGCGTGTCGGTCGAGGCGGGCGCCACGCTCGGCTGGGCGAAGTACATCGGCGACCAGGGCCGGGCGGTCGGCATCGACCACTTCGGCGCCAGCGCCGACGGCGACTTCCTGCTGCAGGAGTTCGGCATCACCCACGAGCACGTCGTGGCCGCCGCGAAGGAATCCCTGGGCCGCTGAGGCGGTTCCACCAGACAGACCAAGGAGCTGACATGAGTATCACGGACACCAGGACCGACTCCAACACCGCCGCGCTGTCGCGGGCGGGCGTGAGCATCTGGCTCGACGACCTCTCCCGGGAGCGGATCGTCACGAAGAACCTGCAGCAGCTGATCGCGGACAAGGACGTCGTCGGCGTGACGACGAACCCGACGATCTTCGCGTCGGCGCTCGCGAAGGGCGAGACCTACGACGAGCAGGTCAAGGAGCTGAAGGCCAAGGGCGCGGACGTCGCGCAGGCGATCTTCGAGATCACGACGAAGGACGTGTCGGACGCGGCGGACGTGTTCCACGACATCTTCGTGGCGTCCCACGGGTACGACGGCCGGGTCTCGATCGAGGTCTCCCCCGAGCTCGCGCACGACACCGAGGCGACGATCGCCGAGGCGAAGCGCCTCTGGGGCACCATCGAGAAGCCGAACGTGATGATCAAGATCCCGGCGACCGTCGAGGGCCTGCCCGCGATCACGGCGGCGATCGCCGCCGGCATCAGCGTCAACGTCACGCTGATCTTCTCGCTCGAGCGCTACAAGGCGGTCATCCAGGCCTACCTCGAGGGACTCAAGCAGGCGAAGGACGCGGGGATCGACCTGTCCACGATCCACTCGGTCGCCTCGTTCTTCGTGTCCCGCGTGGACACCGAGATCGACAAGCGCCTCGACGCGATCGGCACCGACGACGCCAAGGCGCTGAAGGGCAAGTCGGCCGTCGCGAACGCGCGGCTCGCCTACGAGGTGTTCGTCGACGCGTTCGGCGCGGAGGACGCCATCGAGCTGCAGGAGGCCGGCGCGAACCGCCAGCGCCCGCTCTGGGCGTCCACCGGGGTGAAGGACCCCTCGCTCCCCGACACGTTCTACGTCGTCGACCTCGTCACGCACGGCGTCGTGAACACCATGCCGGAGAAGACGCTCGACGCGGTCGCGGACCACGGCGACGTGAAGGGCGACACCATCGTGGGCAAGTACGACGAGGCCCGCGAGGACCTCGCGAAGCTCGCCGCCGCCGGGATCGACCTCGACGAGGTGACCGCGCTCCTCGAGCGGGAGGGCGTCGACAAGTTCATCGTCTCCTGGCACGAGCTCAGCGACACCGTCGCGAAGGCCCTCGAGTCCGCTTGACTCCCCACCGCTGTGCGGCCGGCGCCCGCGGGCGCCGGCCGTCGGCATGTGCCGGAGCGGCCGATGGACGCCCCCCTCGTGAGCCCCGGCTCCAACCCGCTGCGCGTCCCCGCCGACCGCCGCCTCGCCCGCATCGCCGGTCCGTCGGCGCTCGTGATCTTCGGGATCACGGGCGACCTGGCGCGGAAGAAGCTGATGCCGGC
Source organism: Amnibacterium sp. (assembly GCF_051956055.1). NCBI lineage: Bacteria > Bacillati > Actinomycetota > Actinomycetes > Micrococcales > Microbacteriaceae > Amnibacterium > Amnibacterium sp. Next base: position 61,508 of record NZ_JBQCGC010000037.1, on the reverse strand, counting down.
GATCTACGACCTCGCGAACCGCGGCCTGCTGCCGCCCGGCTTCGCGCTCGTGGGCTTCGCCCGCCGCGACTGGGACGACGACCGGTTCGTGGAGGTGGTGCGCGAGGCCGTGCAGGCGTCCGCCCGCACCCCGTTCCGGGAGGACGTCTGGCAGCAGCTCGCGCGCGGCATCCGCTTCGTGCAGGGCACCTTCGACGACCCGGCCGGCTACCTGCGCCTGCGGGAGACGCTCGAGCGCCTCGAGACCGAACGCGGCACGCTCGGCAACGCGGCCTTCGACCTGTCGATCCCGCCCCGCGACTTCCCGCAGGTCACCGAGCACCTCTCGGCGGCGGGGCTCGCCGAGCAGCGCGACGGTCGCTGGCGCCGTGTCGTCATCGAGAAGCCGTTCGGGTCCGACCTCACGACCGCGCGCGAGCTGAACGCCGTCGTGGAACGGGTCTTCCCCGCCGACGCGGTGTTCCGCATCGACCACTACCTCGGCAAGGAGACGGTGCAGAACCTGCTCGCGCTGCGGTTCGCGAACACGCTGTTCGAGCCGATCTGGAACGCGAACCACGTCGACCACGTCCAGATCACCATGGCCGAGGACATCGGCGTCGGGGGTCGCGCGGGCTACTACGACGGGATCGGCGCCGCGCGCGACGTCATCCAGAACCACCTCCTGCAGCTGCTCGCGCTCACCGCCATGGAGGAGCCCGTCTCGTTCGAGGCCGGGCACCTCCGCGCCGAGAAGGAGAAGGTGCTGTCCGCGGTGCGGCTCCCCGCCGACCTCGGTGCGGCGACCGCGCGGGGCCAGTACTCGGGCGGCTGGCAGGGCGGCGAGCGGGTCGTCGGCTTCCTGGAGGAGGAGGGGATGAACCCCGCCTCCACCACGGAGACGTACGCGGCGCTCAAGCTCGACATCGGCACGCGCCGGTGGGCGGGCGCCCCCTTCTACCTCCGGGCGGGCAAGCGGCTGGGCCGGCGCGTCACCGAGATCGCCGTGCTGTTCAAGCGGGCACCGCACCAGCTCTTCGAGGAGAGCCAGACCTCACTGCTCGGCCAGAACGCGCTCGTGATCCGCGTGCAGCCCGACGAGGGCGTGACCATCCGCTTCGGCTCGAAGGTCCCCGGCGCCGGCATGCAGGTGCGGGACGTCACGATGGACTTCGGCTACGGGCACGCCTTCACCGAGGCGAGCCCGGAGGCGTACGAGCGACTGATCCTCGACGTGCTGCTCGGCGAGCCGCCGCTCTTCCCCCGGCACGAGGAGGTCGAGCTGTCCTGGCGGATCCTCGACCCCGTCGAGGAGTTCTGGGCGTCGGGCGGCCGCCCGGAGCAGTACCGCCCCGGGACGTGGGGACCCTCGTCCGCCGACGCGCTGATGAGCCGTGACGGCCGAGTCTGGAGACGCCCGTGATCGTCGATCTGCCCGAGACCACCATCGCGAAGGTCAGCAGGGCCCTCGTCACCCTGCGTGAGGAGGGCGGCGCGGTCGCGCTCGGACGCGTGCTCACGCTCGTCATCAGCACCACCAGCGACGCGGCGGAGGAGGCGATCCAGGCCGCCAACGACGCCTCGCGCGAGCACCCGATGCGGGTCATCGTCGTCGTGCACGAGCCCGGCGGCCTCGACGCGCCTCCCCGACTCGACGCGCAGATCCGGGTCGGCGGGGACGCCGGCGCGAGCGAGGTCGTGATGCTGCGCGTGTGGGGCCCAGCAGGCGCCGACGAGGAGGGGCTGATCACGGGGCTGCTGCTGCCGGATGCGCCCGTCGTCGCCTGGTGGCCCGGCCCCGACGTGCCGGAGGTCGCCGCGGAGTCGCCGCTCGGGCGCATCGCGCAGCGCCGCATCACCGACGCCTCCGCGCAGACCGACCCGCAGCGGGCGCTCGACCACCTCGCGGCCACCTACCGGCCGGGTGACAGCGACTTCGCCTGGACCCGGCTCACGCTGTGGCGCGCGGTGCTCGCCGCGGCGCTCGACCAGCCGCCGTACGAGCAGGTCGAGGCGATCGAGGTCGCGGGGGCCGTGGACTCCCCGTCCACGGAGCTGCTCGCCGCCTGGCTGCGGTTCGCGCTCGACGTGCCCGTCACGGTCGTGCTGTCGGACCGCTCGACGGGCTCGAGCGGCATCCACGGCGTCCGGCTGTTCCGCGCCTCCGGCCCGGTCGAGCTGGAGCGCAACGTGCCCGACGTCGCGACGCTCTCCCAGCCGGGACAGCCGACGCAGGACGTGTCGCTGCCCAGGCGCAGTCTGCGAGACTGCCTCGCGGAGGAGCTGCGGCGCCTCGACCCGGACGACCTCTACGGTCAGGTGCTGACGGAGGGGCTGGCCGGGCTGGACCGCGGCCTCCCTGCAGCGATCGCGACTGGAGGACTGTGACCAACGAACGCCGTGTGCTCGTGCACCCCGACGTGGACTCGCTCATCGCAGCGGTCGCCGCGCGGTTCCTGACCAAGCTGACCGACCTGCTCGACGAGTACAACGAGGTCAACGTCGTCCTCACGGGCGGCACGGCCGGCGGTCAGGGGGTGCAGCGCGCGATCGCGGCTTCGCCCATGCGCGGTGCGATCGATTGGGGCCGCGTGCACTTCTGGTGGGGCGACGAGCGCTTCCTGCCGCAGGGCGATCCGGAGCGGAACGACACGCAGGCCCACGAGGCGCTGCTCGATCACATCCCGGTGCCGCCGGAGCACATCCACCCCTTCCCCGCCTCCGACGTCGTGCCCGACATCGACGAGGCGGCCAGGGTGTACGCCGAGGAGCTCGCCGCGCACGCCGACCCGGCGCTGCGGCTGACGGTGCCGCGCTTCGACATCACGTTCCTCGGGGTCGGCCCGGACGGGCACATCGCGTCCCTGTTCCCCGAGCACGACGTGCGCCTCGAGGACGAGCGGCTCGTCGTGTCCGAGCGCAACTCCCCCAAGCCCCCGCCCGAGCGGCTGAGCCTCACCCTGCCGGTGATCAACAGCTCGCAGCGGATCTGGATGGTGCTGTCCGGGGCGGAGAAGGCGTCGGCCCTCGGGCTCGCCCTCGCCGGCGCCTCCCCCATCGAGGTCCCCGCGGCGGGCGCGCAGGGCCGCCGCCGCACGGTGTTCTTCGTCGACCAGGAGGCGGCGGAGCAGGTCCCGCAGAACCTCATCGCCTCCAGCTACTGACCGCACAGCACGAAGGGCCGCCCCGAGCGGGGCGGCCCTTCGTCGCGTCAGTGGTCGACTGACAGTGGGTCAGCTGTCGGCGCTGATCTTCCCGCGCCGGATGCGGAGCTGGCGCAGCGCGTCCTCGAGGAGCACAGCGGCCTCCTCGTCCGTGCGACGCTCCTTCACGTAGGCGAGGTGCGTCTTGTACGGCTCGTTCTTCTGCACCGAAGGCGGGTTCGCCTTGTCCCGGCCGGCGGGCAGGCCGCTCGTCGGGGAGTCGATGGTGGCCGGGATCTCCTCCGGAGGCAGGTTGGCCGCGAAGTACCGGACCGTCTCGTTGCCGAGCGCATCCCAGTAGGAGACCGCGACGCGCTCCGCGTGATGCCCGTGGTCCTGCTCGCCCATCGGGCCGGCACCGACGCGCGAACCGCGGATCGCACTTCCACCAGAAGCCATGTGTTCTCGTATCCCTCGTTGGTCAGGCGGGCAGGCCGAAGCGGGTCAGGAGGCCGAGCACCACGATGCACGCGAACCACACCAGCCCGAGCACGACCGTGATGCGGTTGAGGTTCCGCTCGGCAACCCCGGAGGCGCCGAGGCTCGACGTGACGCCGCCGCCGAACATGTCGGACAGCCCGCCGCCGCGACCCTTGTGCAGCAGGATCAGCAGCGTGAGCAGGATGCTCGTGATCGCCAGGACCACGAGCAGGACCGCCTGCAGGATCTGCATCCGGATCTCCTCCTGACATCGCAGCCGACTCTCAGCCGCGAAAAGTATAACCGCCGGGCCGTTCCGGGCCCCGCGATCCGAGCAACCGCTGTGTCGCGCTACGCGCCCACGTGGTCCGGGAACCGGGCGATGCCGGCGAACTCGGTCGGGTCGAGGCTCGCCCCGCCGACCAGCGCGCCGTCCACATCCGGCTGCCGCATGAAGCCGGCGATGTTCCCGCTCTTCACCGATCCGCCGTACAGGATGCGGGACGCCGCCGCGTCCTCGTCGCTCATCGCCTCCGCGATCGCCGCGCGGATGGCCGCGCCGACCTCCTGCGCCACCTCCGGCGTCGCGACCTTGCCGGTGCCGATCGCCCAGACCGGCTCGTAGGCGACCACCACCGGGGTCCCGGCCGGCAGCCCCGCGAGCGCCGCCTTCGTCTGCGCCACCGGCACGGCACTGGTGCCGTGCTCGGCGAGCTCCGCCTCCGTCTCGCCGACGCAGATCACCGGGACGAGGCCGTGACGCACCGCCGCCTGGACCTTCGCGGCGACGATCTCGTCGGTCTCGCCGTGCCCCTGCCTGCGCTCGGAGTGCCCGACGATGACGTACGAGCAGTCGAGCGCCTTGAGGAACGCGCCCGACACGTCCCCGGTGTACGCACCGGCGTCGTGCGGCGACAGGTCCTGCGCCCCGAAGGCGAGTGTGAAGCGCTCCGCGTCGATGAGCGTCTGCACGCTCCTGAGGTCCGTGAACGGCGGGAAGACCGCCACCTCGACGGACGAGCCGTCGAACTTCGCGTCCTTCAGCGTCCACGCCAGCTTCTGCACGAGCGCGATGCTCTGGAGATGATCCATGTTCATCTTCCAGTTGCCCGCGATGAACGGTCTGCGGCTCATTCGCCCGCCTCCCAGCCGAGGACCTCGAGGCCCGGCAGTCGCTTCCCTTCGAGGAACTCGAGGCTCGCGCCGCCGCCCGTCGAGATGTGCCCGAACCGGTCGTCGGCGAACCCCAGCGTCCGCACGGCGGCGGCGGAGTCGCCGCCGCCCACCACCGACAGCCCCTGGACCTCGGTGAGCGCCTCCGCGACCCGCTTCGTGCCGTTCGCGAACGCGGGGAACTCGAACACGCCCATCGGGCCGTTCCAGAACACGGTGCGCGACCCGGCGATCGCCTCGGCGAACGCGTCGGCGGTGGCCGGTCCGATGTCGAGCCCGATGCCGTCCGCGCCGAAGGACGAGCCCTCGATCGCGTCCGCGGCCACCGTCTCGTGCGCCGCGTCAGCCGCGAACGAGGCCGCGACCACCACGTCGGTGGGCACGAGCAGCGTGACGCCGAGCTCGTCCGCCCGGCGCAGGTACTCCTGCACCACGGGGATCCGGTCGGCCTCGAGCAGGCTCTTGCCGACGGCGTGCCCTTGCGCGGCCAGGAAGGTGAACAGCATCCCTCCGCCGATCAGGAGCGTGTCGACCCTCGGCAGGAGGTGATCGATGACGCCGAGCTTGTCGCTGACCTTCGAGCCGCCGAGCACCACCGTGTACGGCCGCTCCGGCCGCTCGGTGAGGCGCTCGAGCACCGAGAGCTCCTCTGCGATCAGCAGGCCGGCCGCACTCGGCAGGACCTGGGCGAGCTCGTAGACGCTCGCCTGCTCACGGTGCACGACGCCGAACCCGTCGGAGACGAACGCGGTGCCGTGGGCGGCGAGCGCTTCCGCGTAGGCGCGACGCTCCCCCGCGTCCTTGCTCGTCTCGCGCGGGTCGAAGCGCAGGTTCTCGAGCACGGTCACGGGCCCGCTGCCCGGCTCGGCGTCCGCCGCCGTGCCGGGGACGAACGTCACCGGTCGGTCGAGGAGCTCACCGAGCCGCCTCGCCACGGGCTCGAGGCTGTACTTCGGGTTCGGTGTCCCGTCCGGACGGCCGAGGTGCGAGATCACCGTGACGGTCGCCCTGGCGTCGAGGAGCCGGGTGAGCGTGGGCACGCTCGCGCGCACGCGGCCGTCGTCCGTGATCTCCCCGTCCTGCAGCGGGACGTTGAGATCGCAGCGGACGACGACCCGCGTGCCCGCGAGGTCCCCGAGGGAGTCGAGGGTTCGCAGCGTCATCGGAGCGCGTTCGACGCGATCAGAGCCGCGCGGCGACGTAGTCGGTCAGGTCGACGAGGCGGTTGGAGTAGCCCCACTCGTTGTCGTACCAGCTCGACAGCTTGACCTGGTTGCCGATGACGCGGGTGAGCTCGGCGTCGAACAGCGACGAGTGCGGGTCGCCGACGATGTCGGCCGACACGATGGGCTCGTCGACGTACTTCAGGATGCCCTTCAGCGGGCCGTCGGCGGCCTCCTTGTACACGGCCTTCACCTCGTCGACGCTGAGGTTCCGCGAGGTGGTCACGGTGAGGTCGGTGATCGACCCGACCGGCACCGGCACCCGGAGGGCGAAGCCGTCGAGCTTGCCCTTCAGCTCGGGCAGCACGAGGCCGATGGCCTTCGCCGCACCGGTCGAGGTGGGGATGATCGACAGCGCGGCGGCGCGGGCGCGCCGGAGGTCGCTGTGCGGGCCGTCCTGGAGGTTCTGGTCGGCGGTGTACGCGTGCACCGTGGTCATCAGACCGGTCTCGATGCCGAACGCGTCGTTGAACACCTTCGCGAGCGGCGCGAGGCAGTTGGTCGTGCAGGACGCGTTCGAGAGGATGTGCATCGACTCGGGGTCGTAGGTGCCCTCGTTGACGCCCATCACGAACGTGCCGTCCTCGCCGGAGGCGGGGGCGGAGATGATGACCTTCTTCGCGCCGGCCTCGATGTGCTTGCGCGCGTCCGCGGCCTTCGTGAAGCGCCCGGTGGACTCGATCACGATGTCCACGCCCAGGTCGCCCCAGCCGAGCTGGGCCGGGTCGCGCTGCTCGAGCACGCGCACCGGCTTGCCGCCGACGACGATGTTGTCGCCGTCGAGCTCGACGGTCTCCGCCAGGCGGCCGGCGGTCGAGTCGTACTTCAGGAGGTGCGCGAGCGCCGCGTTGTCGGTGAGGTCGTTCACCGCCACGATCTCCAGGTCGCTTCCCTTGGCGAGGGCGGCGCGGAAGTAGTTCCGGCCGATCCGTCCGAAGCCGTTGATCCCGACGCGAGTCGTCACAGTTCCTCCGTGGTCGTGCGCGCCAGCATGGGCGCGGACTGGGGTCGTGGGGCCCGCCGCCCGGAGGCGGCGGGCGCCGCGATCACGGTACCAGCAGGCCCGGCGTCTGCTTCCTGGCGGTCGCGAAGCGCTGCGCGACGTCGGCCCAGTCGACGATGTTCCAGAACGCCTTGACGTAGTCGGCCCGCACGTTCGCGTAGTCGAGGTAGTAGGCGTGCTCCCACACGTCGAGGAGCAGCAGCGGCACGGTGCCGGCCGGGAAGTCCTGCTGCTGGTCGTGGAACTGCACCACGATCGGCCGCTGCCCGATCGCGTCGTAGACGAGGGCGGCCCAGCCGGAGCCCTGCACGCCCATCGCCGCGGCGGTGAACTGCGCGGTGAACTTGTCGAACGACCCGAAGAAGTCGTCGATCGCCGCGGCGATCTCCCCGGTCGGCTTGTCGCCGCCGTCCGGCGACATGTTCTTCCAGAAGATCGAGTGGTTGACGTGCCCGCCGAGGTTGAAGGCGAGGTCGCGCGTCAGCTTGTTGATGTTCGCGAGATTGCCGCTCTCGCGCGCCTCGGCCAGCTGGTCGAGCGCGGTGTTCGCGCCGGTGACGTAGGCCTGGTGGTGCTTGTCGTGGTGCAGCTCCATGATCCTGGCGCTGATGCTGGGCTGGAGCGCGGCGTAGTCGTACGGCAGGTCGGGCAGGGTGTACACGGGCATGACGGTTCCTCCTTGAGGTTCACCGTCGAGCTTATGACCGTCCGCCGGACGGTTCCTGGTGCCCTCCTGGTCGGGCTCAGCCCTCGATCTCGGCCGGGACCGCGGCCTCCGTGTTCGGGATGCCCTCCTCCGCCGCGCGCTTGTCCGCGAGCGCCAGGAGGCGGCGGATGCGGCCGGCGACGGCGTCCTTCGTCATCGGCGGGTCGGCGTGGTGGCCGAGCTCGTCGAGGCTCGCGTCGCGGTGGTCGAGCCGCAGCTGGCCCGCGTAGCGGAGGTGCTCCGGGATGGTCGGCCCGAGGATCTCGAGCGCGCGCTCGACGCGGGCGCACGCCGCCACGGCGGCCTGCGCGCTCCTGCGGAGGTTCGCGTCGTCGAAGTTGACGAGCCGGTTCGTGTTCGCCCGCACCTCGCGGCGCTGACGGAGCTCCTCCCAGTTGCGCACGCTGCGGCGCGCGCCCATGTGGCCGAGCATGTCGCTGATCGCCTCGCCGTCGCGGATGACGACGCGGTGGACGCCGCGGACCTCGCGCGCCTTCGCCTGCACCTGCAGCCGGCCCGCCGCGCCGACGAGGGCCATGGCGGTCTCGTTGCCGGGGCAGGTCACCTCGAGCGCTGCGGAGCGGCCCGGGTCGGTGAGCGAGCCGTGGGCGAGGAACGCGCCCCGCCAGACCGCCTCGATCTCGTCGGGCGACCCGGTGGTCAGCCGGTTCGGCAGACCGCGGATCGGCCGGCGCCTGGCGTCGAGGAGGCCCGTCTGCCGCGCGAGGGTCTCGCCGCCGTCGACGACGCGGACGAGGTAGTGGCTGCTGCGCCGCACGCCAGAGGCGGAGAGCACCGTCATCTCGCTGCGCACCCCGTAGAGCTCGCTGAGGTCGCGCCGCACCCGCCTGGCGAGCTGCGGGGTGTCCAGCTCCGACTCGACCGCGATGCGGCCGGAGATGAGGTGCAGGCCTCCGGAGAACCGGAGGATCGTCGCCAACTCGGCCGCCCGGACGGACGTCTTCCCGACGTCGACCTGGGTCAGCTCGTCCTTCACCTCAGCGGTCAGTGCCAATGCTCGCGACTCCCCGTCTCTCCCCCGGCGTCCCCACCCCCGCAGTCACCCGATGGACGCCGGATGGGTGACGGCGTTGGCGAACAGTGTCGCACCCGGGATGGGCCACCGCATATTCAGCGGTCGTTCAGGGACTTCTGCATGCGCTGCCGCGCGTCACTCCCGCCCGAGGTCGCGGTGCTTGATGCTCACGGCCACGCCCGGCTGCGCCGCGATGAGGTCCGCGATGCGCTCGACGACCGCGACGGAGCGGTGCTTGCCGCCCGTGCAGCCGATGGCGATCGTCGCGTGGCTCTTGTTCTCCCGCTGGTAGCCGGCGAGCACGGGACGCAGCGCCTCCGCGTAGCGCTCGACGAAGTCGAGCGCCCCCGGCTGCCCGAGGACGTAGTCGCGGACCGCCGCGTCCTTGCCGGTGAGCGGGCGCAGCTCCGGCACCCAGAACGGGTTCGGGAGGAAGCGGGCGTCGGCGACCATGTCGGCGTCGGTCGGCACGCCGTACTTGAAGCCGAAGCTGGTGATCGTCACCCGCACGCCCGGCGTCTCGTCGTCCGCGAACAGCTCGTTGATGGTCGTCGCGAGCTGGTGGATGTTCAGCTCGGACGTGTCGATGATGATGTCGCTCTGCTCGCGGACCGCCGCGGTCATCGCCCGCTCCGCGGTGATGCCGTCGAGGATCGTGCCGCCGCCCTGCAGCGGGTGCGGGCGGCGCACCGCCTCGAAGCGCCGCACGAGCGCCGCGTCGTTCGCCTCGAGGAACAGCAGCCGCAGCTGGGGGCCGTCGCCGTCGTGCCGGGCCGCGTCCCCCAGCTCGGTGAGCAGCTGACCGCCGCGCACGTCGACGACGACGGCGATCCGGGACAGCCGCTGGTCGGAATGGCTCGCGAGGTCGAGGAGCGGCCGCAGCATCTGCGGCGGCAGGTTGTCGACGACGTACCAGCCGAGGTCCTCGAGCGCGTTGCTGACGGTCGACCGGCCGGCGCCGGCCATGCCGGTCACCACGAGCACGGAGCGGGCGGGCGGCTGCGCAGCGGCGGCCGCGGCTTCCGACGTGTCGTCCGTCATGACGGGAGGATCCTCCGAACCATCGAGCACGTGCGCGGACCAGCCTATCCGGCGGCCTGCGCGTCGAGCGCCTCCTCGTCCGCCCCCTCCTCACGCGGCGCCCCGTCGGTGTCGCCGCCGTGCAGCCGCTCGACGACCGCGGCGGCGAGGACCGGACCGAAGCCGGGGACGTCCGCGATGTCCGTGGCCGTCGCCGTCCGGAGCCGGGCCACCGAGCCGAAGTGCTTCAGCAGCTGCTTGACCCTCGCCTCCCCGAGCCCGGGCACAGTGGCCAGCTGCGAGCCGATGTCGCGCTTGCGGCGGGTGCGCTGGTGCGTGATCGCGAACCGGTGGGCCTCGTCCCGGAGGCGCTGCACGAGGAAGAGCGCGTCGCTGTTGCGCGGCAGGATGACCGGGTAGTCGCTGTCCGGCTGCCAGAGCTCCTCGAGCCGCTTCGCGATGCCGGCGAGCGCGACGCCCGTCACGCCCGCCTCGTCGAGGGCCCGCTTCGCGGCGGCGACCTGCGGCTGGCCGCCGTCGACGAGCAGCAGGTTCGGCCGGTAGGCGAACCGGTCCCCCTGCTGCGCAGGAGCCGCCTCCTCGTCCTCGAGATGCGCGACGCGCCGGCTGAGCACCTGGTAGATGGAGTCCGTGTCGTCGGTCGTCGAGGCGACGTTGAAGCGCCGGTACTGGTCCTTGCGCGGCAGCCCGTCCTCGAACACCACCATCGACGCGACGACGTTCGTACCGGCGAGGTGCGACACGTCGAAGCACTCGATCCGCAACGGGGCGTCGTCGAGGCCGAGCGCCTCCTGGAGGTCGGCGTTCGCCTGCGACCGCGCGGTGAAGTCCGCGCTGCGGCGGGTCTTGTAGAGCATGAGCGCCTGCGCCGCGTTGCGCGCCGCGGTCTCGGCGAGCTGGGCCTTCTCGCCGCGTTCGGCGACGTGGAGGCGCGTGCGGCCGCTGCCGCGCAGGCCCTCCGCCTCGCGTCCCTCCGCGCGGCGCTGCGACAGCCAGGTCGCGAGCTCCTCCGCGTCGTCGGGCAGCTCCGGCACGAGGACCTCGCGGGGTGGGAACACCTCCTCGTCGTAGGCGTTCCGCAGGACCGTCTCGACGAGCTCCCCGAGCGGGACGTCGAGCTCCTTGTCGACCACCCAGCTGCGCGTGCCGCGGATCCGGCCGCCGCGGACGATGAACTGCTGCACCGCAGCGGCGAGCTCGTCGTCGGCGATCCCGAACACGTCGGTGTCGACGTCCTCCCGCAGCACCACCGCGGTCTTCGACAGCGCCGCGTCCATCGCCCCGATCGCGTCCCTGAGCCGGGCCGCCTCCTCGAAGTTCAGCGCGGCGGACGCCTCCTGCATCCGCTTCGTCAGGTCGCCGCGGAACCGCTGGTCCCCACCGCCCATGAAGGTCGCGAGATCCTGGGCGAGGCCGCGGTGGGCGTCCCTCGGGATCCGGCCGACGCACGGCGCGGCGCACTTGCCGATGTCCCCGAGCAGGCACGGCCGCCCGGTCTGCTCCGCCCGGCGGTAGGTGGTGTCCGAGCAGCTGCGCACGGGGAACACCTTGAGCATCAGGTCGAGCGTCTCCCGGATCGCCCACACCTTCGTGTACGGGCCGAAGTACTTCGCGCCCCTGAGCTTGCGGTTCCTCGTGATCAGCACCCTGGGCACCTCGTCGGCGAGCGTGATCGCGAGGTACGGGTACGACTTGTCGTCGCGGAACTGGACGTTGAACGGGGGCGAGAACTCCTTGATCCAGCTGTACTCGAGCTGCAGCGCCTCGAACTCGGTGCCGACGACCGTCCACTCGACGCCCGCGGCCGTGAGCACCATCCGCCTGGTGCGGTCGTGCAGCGCGCGGAGGGGCTGGAAGTAGTTCGACAGGCGGGCGCGGAGGTTCTTCGCCTTCCCGACGTAGAGCACCCGACCGCGCGCATCGCGGAAGCGGTAGACGCCCGGGGACGTGGGGATGTCGCCCGTCCTCGGCCGCCAGGCGACGGTCTCGGCCACGGTCAGGCGGACGCCGCGAGCGCGGGCTGGCCGAGGATCTCGGCGAGGAACCGGCCGGTGTGGCTGCCAGAGGTCTCCGCGACCTGCTCGGGGGTGCCCTCGGCGACGACCGTGCCGCCGCCCGCGCCGCCCTCGGGGCCCATGTCGACGATCCAGTCCGCGGACTTGATCACGTCCAGGTTGTGCTCGATGACGACGACCGTGTTGCCCTTGTCGACGAGCCCGTTCAGCACCAGCAGGAGCTTGTGCACGTCCTCGAAGTGCAGCCCGGTGGTGGGCTCGTCGAGCACGTAGACGCTGCGCCCGTTCGTCCGACGCTGCAGCTCGGTGGCGAGCTTCACGCGCTGGGCCTCGCCGCCCGACAGCGTCGTGGCGCTCTGCCCGAGCCGGACGTAGCCGAGGCCCACGTCGACGAGGGTCTTGAGGAACCGGTGGATCGCGCTGATCGGCTCGAAGAACTCCGCCGCCTCCGCGATCGGCATGTCGAGGACCTCGGCGATGTTCTTGCCCTTGTAGTGCACCTGCAGCGTGTCCCGGTTGTACCGGGCGCCGTGGCAGACCTCGCACTGCACGTAGACGTCGGGCAGGAAGTTCATCTCGATCTTGATGGTGCCGTCGCCCTGGCAGTGCTCGCAGCGGCCGCCCTTGACGTTGAAGCTGAACCGGCCGGGCAGGTACCCCCGCGCCTTGGCCTCGACCGTCTCGCTGAAGAGCGTGCGGATCCGGTCGAAGACGCCCGTGTAGGTGGCCGGGTTGGACCTCGGCGTGCGGCCGATGGGCGCCTGGTCGACGTGCACGACCTTGTCCAGGTCCTCGGTGCCGGTGACCCTCCTGTGCTTGCCCGGCACCTTCCTGGCACCGTTCAAGCGGTTCGCGAGCACCCGGTAGAGGATGTCGTTCACGAGCGAGCTCTTGCCCGACCCGCTCACCCCCGTCACCGCGGTCATCACGCCGAGCGGGAAGTCGACGGTCACGTCCTTGAGGTTGTTCGCGGCGGCGCCCACCACCTGGATGCGGCGCCTGCGGTCGACCGCGCGGCGCTCGGTCGGCACCTCGATGGCGCGGCGCCCCGCGAGGTAGTCGCCCGTGATGGAGGCGCGGTCGTCGAGCAGCGACTCGTAGTCGCCCGAGTGGACCACCGACCCGCCGTTCACGCCCGCGCCGGGGCCGATGTCGACGATCCAGTCCGCCATCCGGATGGTGTCCTCGTCGTGCTCGACGACGATCAGCGTGTTGCCGAGGTCGCGCAGCTTCACCAGCGTGTCGATGAGCCGGCGGTTGTCGCGCTGGTGCAGCCCGATCGAGGGCTCGTCGAGCACGTACAGGACCCCGGTGAGCCCCGAGCCGATCTGGGTGGCGAGCCGGATGCGCTGCGCCTCGCCGCCGGACAGCGTCCCCGCGGAGCGGGACAGGCTCAGGTAGGTCAGCCCGACCTCGACGAGGAACTCGAGCCGTGCCCGGATCTCCCGCAGCACCTGCGCCGCGATCCGCGCCTCGCGGTCGGTGAGCACGACGGTGTCCATGAACTCGGCCGCGTCCGCGATCGACAGCTCCGCCACGTCGGCGATGCTGCGGCCGTCGACGAGCACCGCCAGCACCTCGGGCTTCAACCGCTTGCCGTGGCAGACCGCGCACGGGACCTCGCGGAGGTACTCGGCCCAGCGCGCGCGCTGCACGTCGGTCTCGGCCTGCAGCCAGTTGCGCTCGAGGTAGGGGATGACGCCCTCGAAGCCCTGCGTGTAGGACATCTCGCGGCCGTAGCGGTTCTTCCACCGCACCCGGACCTCGAAGTTGTTGCCGTGCAGCACGGCGTCCCGCACGTCGTCGGGTAGCGCCTCCCACGGGCTCTCAAGGGAGAAGCCGAGGTCGCGGGCGAGGCCCCCGAGCATGCGCTCGTAGTAGTTGTAGAGCTGCTTGCCCTGATTGCTCCACGGGATGATGACGCCCTCGCGGATGGACAGCGACGGGTCGCCGAGCAGCAGGTCGGGATCGACGGCCATGCGGGTGCCGAGCCCCGAGCACTCCGGGCACGCACCGAACGGGGCGTTGAACGAGAACGTCCTCGGCTCGATCTCGGTCAGCTGGATCGGGTGGTTGTTCGGGCAGGACAGCTTCTCGGAGAACGTCTGCCAGGCCGCGTCGCCCTCGAGGTCGACGAAGTTGACCTGCACGACGCCGTCCGTCAGGCCGAGCGCGGTCTCGAGCGAGTCCGTCAGCCGGGTGAGGCCGTCCGGGCTGGCGACGAGCCGGTCGACGACGACCGCGATGTCGTGCTTGTACGACTTCTTCAGCGGCTTGGCGTCCGCCAGCTGCACGGTCTCGCCGTCGACGACGGCTCGGCTGTAGCCCTTCGCCTGCAGCTCCTTGAAGAGGTCGACGAACTCGCCCTTCTTCTGCTGCACGATCGGGCTGACGACCTGGAAGCGGGTGCCCTCAGCGAGCTCCATCAGCCGGTCCGCGATCTGCTGCACCGTCTGGCTCTCGATGCGCTCGTGGCAGACGGGGCAGTGCGGGACGCCGATGCGGGCCCACAGCAGACGCATGTAGTCCCAGACCTCGGTGATCGTGCCGACGGTCGAGCGCGGGTTGCGGTTCGTCGACTTCTGGTCGATCGACACCGCGGGCGAGAGCCCCTCGATGAAGTCGACGTCGGGGCGGTCCACCTGGCCGAGGAACTGCCGCGCGTAGGCCGACAGGGACTCCACGTACCGGCGCTGGCCCTCCGCGAAGATCGTGTCGAACGCGAGCGACGACTTGCCGCTGCCGGACAGCCCGGTGAACACCACGAGCGAGTCCCTCGGGATCTCCACGTCCACGTCGCGCAGGTTGTGGACCCTGGCCCCCTTGACGCTCAGCTTGGCGTTCCCCGCCACCCTCGAGATCGGCACCGGAGCAGCTTAGGGAGCCCCTCCGACAGCCCCGTGCGCGTTCGCTCGGGGCGAGGTGCAGGCGGCGGGACGGACGGGTGGATCAGGTGCCCGTCGCACCGCCGGCGACCAGCGCGGCCCGGAGGCGGTCCCGTTCCCCGATCAGCTCGCCGCACACGGTCACGAACCGCTCCATCGCCCGGTCGGGCCAGTACGGGGACAGGTAGTAGGCGACGAGCTCCTCGAGCACGGCGCGACCGCCGGTGTCCGCGAGCTCCTCCGCGAGCACCGCCGCCGCGGAGCGCGCCTCGGCGGGCGGGAGGCGCCGGACGCGGGCGAGCATGCCCGAGTCGGCCGTGACGGACGCGGGTCCGGCCGGCGCGGTCACGACGAGCGGCCGGAGGGATGGCAGCCACGCGGTGGCGACCGCGGAGACGTCGGAGACGAGCACGTCCGCCCGCGCGAAGCTCGCCTCGAGCGGCTCGTCGTCGGCCGCGAGCACGCGGTGGTCGCCGCCGGCCTGCCGGATGGCCGCCCGGATCGCGGCGTCCGCTCCCGCGTAGTCGCCCGAGGTGACGCCGGTGAGCGGGTGCGGCCGGTACAGCACGCGGTAGCGCCCGTCCGCGAGGAGCCCATCCACGAGCGCGGGCCCGTGCGTCAGCACGGAGCTGTAGGCGACCGAGGGCTGCGCGCCCTCCCAGGTCGGCGCGTACAGCACCGTCGTGCGCTGCCGGTCCGCCGACCGCGTCAGCGGCGGGGCGGACAGGGTGGTGGGCTGGCCGACCACGATGCAGCGGCGCTCGGCGTCGAACCGCATGAGGCGCGCGACGATCCGGTCGATCGCCGCCTGCCCCGGGGCGAGCACCGCGTCGTACGCCTTCAGCTGGTTGGAGGCGGAGACCCCCTTGTCGCTGTCCCCGTGCCCGATGTACGCGTGCAGCAGGGACGCGAACCTGAGGCACTCGAAGTTCGCGGACGCGTGCCCGACGTAGAGCGCGAGCGCCACGTCGCTGCGGCCGATGACCCCGTCGAGCGCGCCGTAGCGCGCGAAGGTCACGACGGGCACCCGGGTCCGCTCCCGGATCGCCGCGGCGACGCGCGAGTCCTGGCACACCACCGCGACGCCGTGCGCGGCGTCGAGCGCCTCCAGCGTGGGCAGCCACGGCAGGAGCTGGTAGAGCTGGTCCGGCGGCCCGGGGAAGAACACGATCACCCTGGCGTCGAGGCGCCGGTCCGCGAACGCCGCGTCGTCACCGATGCGGTCGATCATCGACCTGGGGAAGAACCGGGAGCGCCGCACGGCCCGGATGCCTGCGCTCTGGGCCCGGCGCCGCAGGCCGTGGAGGGTCGGTCGCATCGGAGGCGAGTGTATCGACGGCGCGCCCGGCGAGCGCTGCCTAAGCTTGCGCCGATGGGCGACCCCTCCGACCGAGCCGACGCACCCGGCGCCGCGTGGACCGCCGTGCAGGACGTCGTCGGGCCCCTCGACGGCGGCGTCTCGGCGCAGGCGCTCTACGCGCTGGGCGCGCGGTTCGGCGACCCCGTCGCGACGCCGTCCGGCGTGCGCGCACGGCTGCGGGTCGACGCCGGGACCACCGCGTCGTTCGGGGCGTACTTCAACGCGTTCCCCGCCGCGGTCTGGCGCCACTCCACCCCCGCCACCGCGGTCCGGCTCGATCTGCGGCTCACCGGCGAGGCGGAGATCGTCGTGCTCCGATCGGACGCGCGCGGCACCAGGACCGAGACGAGCACGCACCGCCCCGACGCGGCGGGTCGGCTCTCGGTCGTGCTGCCGCTCGGGGAGCCTGACGGCGGCTACCTGTGGTTCGACGTCCGCGCCGAGACCGGCGTCGAGGTGCTGGACGGCACCTGGTCGGTGGACGCCGCGCCGGCCCGCGGCGGCCGCGCCGTGCTCGGGATGCCGACCATGGACCGTGGGCCGTTCGTCGCCGCGAACCTCAGGCGCCTCGCGTCCGCGCCCGAGCTGCTGCGCCAGGTCCTGCGCATCGTCGTCGTGGACCAGGGTGCCGCCCCGGTCGAGGACGACCCCGCGGTCCTGGCCGCGGCCGAGCCG
Organism: Amnibacterium sp.; assembly: GCF_051956055.1. Classification (NCBI taxonomy): domain Bacteria; kingdom Bacillati; phylum Actinomycetota; class Actinomycetes; order Micrococcales; family Microbacteriaceae; genus Amnibacterium; species Amnibacterium sp. The sequence goes on along the minus strand of NZ_JBQCGC010000037.1, from coordinate 44,789 downwards.
CTCGAGGGCGTGCTGCGGCTGCTGCGGCAGGCGAACCTCGGCGGTTCCGGCGGCTACTCCCGGATCCTGCAGGAGGCGACCGGGGAACGCGGTGCCGACGTCGTCGTGTTCCTCGACGACGACATCGAGGTGGAACCCGCTTCGCTGCTGCGCTCGCTCGCGTTCGGCCGCCTGACGACGGTGCCGACCGTCGTCGGCGGTCAGATGCTCGATCTCGCGGAGCCGGGCACCGTGCAGGCGGCCGCCGAGCGGGTCGTGCCCGGCGTGTTCTGGTGGGCGGGCGCCGACGAGCGCACCTCGACCCACGACCACGCCGCGGTGCCGCTCCCGGACGCGCCGTGGGTGCACGAGCGGCGCGACGCGGACTACAACGGCTGGTGGATGTGCCAGTTCCCGCTCGAGGTGGTGCGCCGGATCGGCTTCGTGCTGCCCCTCTTCCTCAAGTGGGACGACGCGGAGTACAGCCTCCGCGCCGCGCGGATCGGCAGTCCCACCGTGAGCCTGCCGGGCGCGGCCGTCTGGCACGTCGCGTTCCGCACGAAGGACGACTCCATCGAATGGCAGGCGTTCTTCCACGCGCGCAACCGGATCGTCGTGGCCATGCTCCACGGCGGCTCCCCGGTGCACGTCGCCGGGCACAGCCTGGCGCTCGACGTGAAGCAGCTGCTCGCCAAGCAGTACCCGGCGGCGCGCCTCCGGCACGCGGGGATCCGTGCGGCGCTCGCCGGGCCCGCCGCGCTCGAGCGCCGCGACGGACTCGCCAGGGCGAGGGCGATCGCCGCGGCCGAGCCCGCGCTGCCGCGCCTCCCCCGGTCCACGGCGGAGGGGGCGCCGGAGGTGCGCGCGCCGGCGACCGGCCCCTCCGGGGCGGCGCTCGCACCGTGGGCGGCGGCGATGACGGTGCGCCAGCTGCTGCTGGGGGCCGCCGGCCCCCTGGTGCGGACCGACCGGGCCCGCTGGTGGGTGCTCGCGCGCCACGGCAGGATCACGGCGCCGACGGCGGACGGGCAGGCCGTGCTCCGGTTCGTCACCGACCGACGCGCGCTGCTGACGGGGCTCGGCGAGGCGCTGCTGCTGCACCTCGCGCTCGTGGTGCGCTGGCGGTCGACCGCGGCCCGCTCCCGGGCGGCCGCCCGCGGGCTGGCGTCGCCCGAGGCGTGGCGCCGGCGCTTCGCCAGCTGAAGCGGGCGGCGGAGCGTTCCCGACGCCGCAGACGGCACGAGCCGCACGGCCTTCTTCGCCCGGCGCCGCACCCGGCTCGCGACGACCATGAGCAGGCCGCCGATGCCGACGTGGCGGACGATCAGGTACTCGCGGCCGTCGATCGGCCCGGTCGTCGTCTCCGGCTCCCGCCGGGTGGCGGTCGCGATGGCGCTGCGCACGCTGGCCACCGCGACGTCGACCGGCACGGCGCCCGGCGCGCCCCCCACCGCGGTACCCTGCGCGGGCGCCGCGAGCGCGTCGAGGTCCCCGACGACCCGCACCCCGCTGTCCCGGATGGTCCCGACGAACCCGGCCGACAGCTCGTTGGCGCAGTCGGCCGCCCAGGCCGGCAGGGTCAGCCGCTCCTCCTCAGGAGGCGGCACCCGGTCCCGCACCACGCTCCCGATCGCCGCGTCGCCGACGTAGTCGGCGTAGTCCTCCCAGCGGATGCCGTCGTCGCGCACCGCCCGGTTGAGCTGGAGGAGGAACTCGGACTCGGGCCTGGTGAGGCCGCGGTTGCCGGACCGCGCGTCCGCACCCGCGGTGAGCAGTCCCTCCGGCAGGCCGAGCAGCCCCTCGAACGCGGTGAAGAGGAACGCGGGCCGCGACCGGTCCAGGGCGACGACGGTCACCCGGTCCGCACCGACCACCGACGCCCAGCGCGACACGAGGAGCCCCTGGTTGCGGGCGGGGTGGTCGACCCCGCTCGCCCCCGGCCGCTCCAGGACGCGCCGGAGCCACGGCTCGAACGGCTGCACGCCGCCGAGCTTGAGCGACTCCTGCCACGTCGACGGGAGCATCGCGGCGAACGGCCGGAGGGTCAGCACCACGTGCAGGTCGTCGCCCAACTCGTCGGCGAACCGGCCGATGGTCGCCACGTCGGCCTTCGCCGCGTACTCGTGGCCGAACAGGATCCGGTTGCCCCGGTCGGCGCGGAGCTCGGCCGCGAGGTCGAGCCAGCGGGACATCGGCGGCACCGCGCCGCCGGTCCCCTCCCACCCCCATCGCTGGCCCATGAAGGCGGCCACGGCCATGCCGTGGTCGACGCCGGTGCCCGGATAGCGGACCCCGTTGGCGAGCAGCGCCGGACGCCTCGCGGCCGCGGCCTGCTGCAGCGCGGTGGTGCCGGTCTTCGGCGGCCCGACGTGGAAGAGCTTCGTGCGCTCGGGGAGCGGGCCGGGAGCAGTCATCTTCGAACCACACTACGCAGCGGTCGCGAGCACCGCATGGCGATGCGCTATGAGCCCGCCAAGGGGATCACACGAGGTGGCCGGCTTTCGCCATCTGCCGCAGCTCCCCCTTCAGCTCGGAGAGCTCGTCGCGCAGCCGGGCCGCGAGCTCGAACTTCAGCTCGTTCGCCGCCTGCAGCATCTGCTGGTTCAGGTCCGCGATCACGGCCTCGAGCTCGGCGGCGCCCTGCGCGGCGAGACCCGCGCGACCCCCGCCGCTCCCGGCGCGGAGGTTCGGGACCGGCGAGCGCTTGCCGCCGCCGTCCTTCGCCAGCATCCGGTCGGTGTCCGCGGCCTCCCGGGCGAGCTGGTCGGTGATGTCCGCGATGCGCTTGCGGAGCGGCTGCGGGTCGATGCCGTGCTCCGTGTTGTACGCGACCTGCTTCTCCCGGCGACGGTTGGTCTCGTCGATCGCGCGGGCCATGGAGTCCGTGATCGTGTCGGCGTACATGTGCACCTGGCCGGAGACGTTGCGCGCCGCGCGGCCGATGGTCTGGATCAGGGACGTCGAGGAGCGGAGGAAGCCCTCCTTGTCCGCGTCGAGGATGGCGACCAGCGACACCTCGGGCAGGTCGAGGCCCTCCCGCAGCAGGTTGATGCCGACCAGCACGTCGAACACGCCCTGCCGGAGCTCGGTGAGGAGCTCGACCCGCCGGAGCGTGTCGACGTCGGCGTGCAGGTACCGCACACGCACACCGGCCTCGCCGAGGAAGTCGGTGAGGTCCTCCGCGCTCTTCTTCGTCAGGGTCGTGACGAGGACGCGCTCGTCCTTCTCCGCCCGGATGCGGATCTCCTCGAGCAGATCGTCCACGCGGCCCTTCGACGGCTTGATGACGATCTCGGGGTCGATGAGCCCGGTGGGCCGGATGATCTGCTCGACCACGCCGTCGGCCATGCCGAGCTCGTACCGGCCGGGGGTGGCGGACAGGTACACCGTCTGGCCGACGCGCTCGGAGAACTCCTCCCAGGTGAGCGGCCGGTTGTCGAGCGCCGACGGGAGCCGGAACCCGTGCTCGACGAGCACGCGCTTCCTGGACGCGTCGCCCTCGTACATCGCCCCGATCTGCGGCACGGTCACGTGCGACTCGTCGATGACGGTCAAGAAGTCGTCGGGGAAGTAGTCGAGGAGGCAGTGCGGCGCCTCCCCCGGCGCCCGGCCGTCGATGTGCCGCGAGTAGTTCTCGATGCCGTTGCAGAACCCGATCTGCTCCATCATCTCGAGGTCGAATCCCGTGCGCATGCGCAGCCGCTGCTCCTCGAGCAGCTTGTTCTCCCGCTTCAGGACCCCGAGCCGGTCGTCGAGCTCCTCCCGGATCGTGCCCATCGCGCGCTGCATGGTGGCGGGGCTGGCGGCGTAGTGGGTCGCGGGGAAGATCGAGACGGCGTCGAGCTTCGCGAGCACCTCGCCCGTCAGGGGGTGGAGCGAGTAGAGGGCCTCGATCTCGTCGCCGAACATCTCGATCCGGACGGCGTGCTCCTCGTACACCGGGATGATCTCGATCGTGTCGCCGCGGACCCGGAACCGGCCGCGGGAGAAGTCGATGTCGTTGCGCTGGTACTGCATCGCGATGAAGCCGCGGATCAGGGCGTCGCGGCTGATCCGCTGCCCGACCTGCAGCGCGACCATCGCCTCCAGGTACTCCTCCGCGGCGCCGAGGCCGTAGATGCAGGAGACGGTCGAGACGACCACCACGTCCCGTCGGCTGAGCAGGGAGTTCGTCGTCGAGTGCCGCAGCCGCTCGACCTCGGCGTTGATCGACGAGTCCTTCTCGATGAAGGTGTCCGTCTGCGGCACGTACGCCTCGGGCTGGTAGTAGTCGTAGTACGAGACGAAGTACTCGACCGCGTTGTTCGGCAGCAGCTGCCGGAACTCGTTCGCGAGCTGGGCGGCGAGCGTCTTGTTGTGCGCGAGCACGAGCGTCGGCCGCTGCACCTGCTCGATCAGCCAGGCGGTGGTCGCCGACTTGCCGGTCCCGGTCGCGCCGAGCAGCACGATGTCGGGTTCGCCGGCCCTCACCCGGCGCGCGAGGTCGGCGATGGCCGCCGGCTGGTCGCCGCTCGGCGTGTAGTCGCTCACCACCTCGAACGGGCGGACGGCGCGCGTGGGTCGCATGCCGACACGCTACGACCGGCCGCCGACAGCGCCGCGCGCGTACGCTGATGGCGTGCGCGCGCGCGGAGGTCCGGGTGCGCGCGACGAGGCCGGCCCGGTCGCCGCGGTCGCGCTCAGCGCCTCCTCCGTGCAGGCCGGCGCCGCCGTCGGCGCGACGCTGTTCCCGCTCGTGGGGCCCTTCGGCGTCACCGCGATGCGGCAGGTCGTCGCCGCGGTCGCGCTGCTCGCGGTGGCGCGACCGCCGCTGCACCGCATCGGGTTCAGGCGGCTGCTGCCCGCGGTGCTGCTCGGCCTCGTGCTCGTCGGGATGAACTTCTCGCTCTACTCGGCGGTGCAGCGGATCGGGCTCGGACTCGGCGTCACCGTCGAGTTCCTCGGCCCGCTCGCCGTCGCGCTGATCGGCGCGGGCGCCGTCACCGCACGCGCCAGGGCGGCCCGGGCGGGCTGCGGGGCGCTCGCGCTCGCCGGCGTGGTGCTCATCACCGATCCGCTGGCCGGCGCGCGTCCGGAGGTGGCGGGCCTCGCGTTCGGCGCGGCCGCGGCCGTGCTGTGGGCCGCCTACATCCTGCTCAACCAGCGGGCGGGCACGCTGCCCGGGGTGACCGGCACCGCGGTCGCGAGCCTGACCGGCACGGTCCTCACCCTGCCGGGGCTCGTGGTCCTGCTGCTCGCGGTGCCGGCACGGCAGCTGCCGCACCTGCTCCTGCTCGGGGCGGTCACGGGTCTGCTCTCGAGCGCGCTGCCGTACTCGATCGACCTGCTCGTGCTGCGGCGCATGCCTCGGGCGCTGTTCGGGATGCTGCAGAGCCTGCACCCGGTGGCCGCGGCGCTGTTCGGTCTGCTGGTGCTGCAGCAGCTGCTCGGGGTCGTGCAGCTGTGCGGGATCGCGGCGGTCTGCGCGGCGAACGTCCTCGCGGTGCTCGCGACCCGGCGCATCCGCTGAGCGCGGTCGGCGTCAGGGCCGGAGCCGGGCCCAGAGCGCATCGACCTGCTCGAGCGTCCGCTCGAGCGTCCCGCCCGTGTCCACGACGTCGGTCGCGAGCCGCCGCCGCTCGTCGTCGTCGAGCTGCGCCGCGACCCTGGCCCTGGCGTCCTCCTCGGTCATCCCCCGCAGCCGGACGAGGCGGTCGACGCGGGTCTCGACGGGCGCGTCGGCGACGACCACGCGGTCGAACTCGCCGACCCCCCTCGCGTCGATCAGCGGCACGTCGTACACGACGACGGCCAGCGGGTCGCTGCCGAGCGCCGCCCGGAACGCCGCCTGGGACCGGTGCAGCACGGCGGGGTGCACGATGCCGTTCAGCACGTGCAGCCGCTCGGGGTCCCCGAACACGATGCGGCCGAGCGCCTGCCGGTCGAGCGAGCCGTCCTCCCGGATCACCTCGTCGCCGAACGCGTCCCGGATGGCGGCCAGCGCCGGTTCGCCCGGCTCGACGACCTCCCGGGCGAGTCGGTCCGCGTCCACGACGACGGCGCCGAGCTCCCGGAGGCGGTCCGCGATGGTCGACTTGCCGGAGGCGATGCCGCCGGTGAGGGCGATCAGGGGCACGCCGGAAGCCTAGGACCCGTGGCGCGCCTCCCCGACGACCGCGAGCGGGCCGCCGATGGCGACCGTGCGGTCCGCCGTCGCCGCTGCGGTCACGTCGTGGGTCACGAGCACCTGGAGCCGGTCGACCAGCGCCGCGTCGAGGTCGGCGAGCAGGGCGTCGGCCGCCTCCCGGTCGAGGTGGGCCGTCGGTTCGTCGAGGAGCAGCACGTCGGCGCGGGTCAGCAGCGCCCGCGCCACGGCGAGCCGCTGCCGCTGACCGCCGGACAGGAACGAGCCAGCCGGGCCGACCGGGGTGTCGAGCCCCGCCGGCGACGATGCGAGGAACGGGCCGAGGCCCACCCGGGCCAGCACCTCGCGCAGCTCGTCGTCGTCCGGCCGGTCGTGCTCGCCCCTGGCGAGCAGCAGGTTCCCGCGCAGCGTCGAGTCGAACACGTGCGCCTCCTGCGGCGCCCAGGCGATCCGCCGTCGCACCCCGGCGATCGACAGCGCCGGATACGGGACGCCGTCGAACTCGATCGCGCCTGCGTCGGCCGGGAGGGCGCGCAGCAGCGCCGCGAGCAGCGTCGACTTGCCCGACCCGGACGGCCCCGTGACGGCCAGGCGCTCGCCGCGCCGGAGCCCGGCGGTGAGCCCGGCGAACACCGGGACCGGCGCGTCGGGGTACCGCACGGCGAGGTCGCGGACCGCGAGCGCCGACACCGGTCCGGGCTCGGCTCCCCCGGACGGCTCGGGCTCGGCCCCGGCGAGCAGCGGCTCGAGCGCGGCGAGCAGCGGCGCGAGCCGTGCGGCCCTGGACGCGGCGACGACCTCCTCGTCGAGCACGGGGACCAGCCCGAGCGGCAGCAGCGCGAGTGCGCCGACCGCCGGGCCGGTGAGGCCGCCGCCGGCGACCCCGGCGGTCGCCAGCGCGATCACGCTCAGCGCCGCGAGGCCGCCGAGGAGCACGCCGGTCCCCCTGAGCAGCCCGAGCCGTCGCCGGTGGATCGCCTCCTCCCGGTCGGCGGCCGCGGCGAGACCGGCCGCGTGATCGACCGCCGCCGCCTCGACCCCGTTGGCGACGAGGTCGTCCGCAGCGGCCAGCACGGCCGCGGTCGACCGCACGCCGGCCGACCGCAGCGCCACCGCCCGCCGCTGCGCCGAGCGCGCCGTCACCGCGGCGATCCCGGGCAGGACGCCGCCGACCACGGCGAGCGCCGCGACCGGCAGGCCGGCGAGCGGATCGAGGACGAGCGCCGCGACGCCAGCGGCGAGGAGCACCGTGCCGCCGGCCGCGATCGGCACCAGGGTGCGCGGGAGGAGGTCGCGCACCCGGTCCGTGTCGGAGACGAGCGCCTCGATCGTGGCGCCGGGCGTGAGCAGCGCGCGGGACGCGGGGCCGAGTCGGGCGAGCCCGCGCCACAGCCGCATGCGCAGCGCGCCGGCGGCCGCGAACGCCGCGACGTGCACGGCGAGCCGGTCCGCGTAGCGGAGGGCGGCCCGGCCGATCCCGAAGAAGCGCACCCCGACCATCGCGACCGTGATGAGCGCGATCGAGGGCTCCTCCGCAGCGCGCACGATGAGCCAGCCGGAGAGCACCAGCAGCGCGACCGAGATCGCGGACGCGAGCGCCGACAGCAGCGTCGCGCCGACCAGCCTGGGCGCCGCCGGAGCGACGATCGACGCGAGCAGACGCACCGTCGACGGGGTCGCCGCCGGGGCGCCCGCCCCGCCGATCGCGTGCCGCGCCTTCTCCCGGGCCGCCTCCGGCGCCTCGCCTGCTGCGGGAGCGCCCCCGTCCAGCGCGACGACGCGGTCGGCGACGGCGGCGATCGCCGGGTCGTGGCTCGCGACGAGGACCGCGGCGTGCTCCCGGAGGCGCTCGAGGAGCCGCAGCACCGTCGCAGCGGCCGCCCCGTCCAGGTGCGCGGTCGGCTCGTCGAGCAGCACGATCCGGGCGCCGGCCTCGACCCGCGCGAGCGCCCGGGCGAGGGCGAGCCGGCGCCCCTCCCCCGGGCTCAGGGTCGCCGGCTCCGCCGCGGGATCCGCGCCGGCCAGGCCCGCCGCCGCGAGCAGCCGGGGGACGTCCTCCCGCTGGGCCCCGAACGCGACGAGCTCGTCCTCGACGGTCCCGGCGACGAAGGCGGGCCGCTGCGGCAGCACCGCGAGCGGTCCGCCGCACGCGACGGCGCCGCCGACGGCGCCCGGCTCGAGCGCGGCGCCGCGCCCCGCGAGCACGTCGAGCACGGTGGACTTGCCGCTGCCGCTGCTGCCCGCGAGCAGCACGAGTTCACCCGGCCGGACCTCGAGGTCGAGGTCGCGAACGGGCGCGCGGCCGTCCGGACGGCGGACCGTGAGCCCGCGGACGGCGATCGTGCCGCCGTCGGACGGCGCTGCGAGCGGCGGCGCCTCGTCGATCGCCGCGCGCGCACGCCGTTCCGCCTCCCGGCCGTCCTGCGCCTGGTGGAACGCGGCGCCCACCTCCCGGATCGGCGTGAAGCACTCGGGCGCGAGCAGCAGCACCAGCAGCCCCGCGGAGAGCGGCAGCTCGCCGACGAGCAGCCGCAGACCGATGACGACGGCGACGAGCGCGACGGAGACGGTACCGATCAGCTCGAGCGCGAGCGCGGAGAGGAACGCCGTCCTCAGCACGCGCACGCTCCGGTCCGCGTACGCGTCGGAGACCGACCGGAGCCGCGCAGCCTGGGCCTCGAGGCGCCCGAGTCCCACGAGCACCGGCAGGCCGCGGGCCAGCTCGACCAGGTGGTCCGACAGCCGCGCGAGCGCGTCGGCGCTCCGCGCCACGCGGTCCCTGGTGTGCTGCCCGATCAGCACCATGAACAGCGGCACGAGCCACACCGTGAGCACGATGATCGCGGCGGACAGCGGGTCCGCGCCCAGGATCCTGAGCCCGACGAGCACCGGCACGACCGCGGCTTCGACGAGCGCGGGCAGGTACGTCCCGACGTGGTCGTCGAGCGCGTCGAGCCCGTCGGTCGCGAGCACGGCCGAGGAGCCGGTCCGCGCCCGAGCGGTCCGGACCAGGGCGCCGAGCAGCCCGCGGCGCAGTCCGTCCTTGAGCTCCGCGGCGGCGGACGAGGAGACGCGGGCCGTCCAGGCGACGGCCGCCCCGCGCAGCAGCGCCCCGAGCACCCCGAGCAGCACGGCCGCGGGCGCCTGCCTCCCCTGCACCGCCGCGGCGATCCCGTCGGCGACGCCCTCCGCGAGCAGCACCAGCCCGGCGGCCCTGACCAGGCTCGCGGCCCCGAGCGCGAGCATCCGCCCGCGAGGGAGCACCCGCAGATCCGCAGCGGGCGACCGTCGGGACGACACGGGCGTCAGTGTGCCGCAGGGATGGCGCCGGGCGCGATGCGGCGCCGGAACACCCAGTAGCTCCAGGCCTGGTAGGCGAGCACGAGCGGGACGCCGAACGCCGCGACGACGGACATGACACCGAGCGTGTACGGCGACGAGGAGGCGTTCCAGACCGTGAGGGACCACGCGGCACGGAGGGTCGACGGCAGCACGACGGGGAACGCGGCGCCGAACAGCGCCCCGACCCCGAGCAGCAGGAACGCGCCGTAGCCGAGGAACGCCCTGCCCTCGTGCCTCCGGCCAGCGGCGACGCCTCCTGCCACCGCCGTGACGAGCGCGACGCCGAGGAGCAACCAGGTGACCGGGGTCCCGCGACGCAGCTGCAGCTCGAGGACCCACGCCGCGATCGGGACCAGCGCCACCGGCGCCCATCGCGCCGAGAAGCGGGCGGCCCTGGCCCGGACGGGTCCGTCCGTCTTCAGGGCGAGGTACGTCGAGGCGTGCGCCAGGCAGAAGCCGACGACGGCGAGGCCGCCGAGCAGGGCCTGCCAGGTCACCCACACGAACGGGCCGCCGACGCGGTCGCCGTTGGCGTCGAGCGGCAGGCCCGTGGTGGTGAGCGCGAGCGCCGCGCCGACGCAGAACGCGGCGGCGAACGAGCCGACGCCCATGGCGGTGTCCCAGAACCGGCGCCATCCGGCGCGCGCCACCTTGCCCGCGAACTCGATCGCCACGGCGCGCACGATCAGCGCGAGCAGCAGCGCGAGGAAGGGCAGGTAGAGGGTGGAGAGGAGCGACGCGTACCAGTACGGGAACGCGGCGAACGTCGCGCCTCCGGCCGTGAGCAGCCACACCTCGTTGCCGTCCCACACCGGCCCGATCGTGTTGAGCATGACCCGCCGGTCCTCCTCCGACCTGGCGCTGACGAGCATGTGCATGCCGACGCCGAGGTCGAACCCCTCGAGGAACAGGTAGCCGGCCCAGAGCACGCCGATGAGCACGAACCAGACGACGGGGAGGACGGTGTCCATGCTGCGGATCCCTCCGGACTCAGTAGGCGAAGGCGAGGACGTCGTCCTCGCGGTCGGCGGGCGCGGGCGGCTCGAGCTCGGGGACCACCGCCGCGACGCCCCCGCGGACGGTGCGGGCGATCAGGAAGACCTCGACGACGAGGAGCGCGCCGTACAGCGCCGCGAACGAGACGAGCGAGGTGATCAGCTCGCCCGCGGTGACCCCGGGCGAGACCGCGGCCGCCGTGAACAGGTGCAGCCCGTCCACCCCGGTCGGGTTCGGGGCCACGACGAACGGCTGCCGTCCCATCTCCGTGAAGATCCAGCCGGCGGCGTTGGCGCCGAACGGGGCGAGGATGCCGAACAGCGCGAGCCGCATGAGCGGCTTCGACGCCGGGACGGTGCCCTTCCTGGTCAGCCAGAGCGCGACGAGCGCCGCGAACGCGGCGATCGCGCCGAACCCGATCATGATGCGGAACCCCCAGTAGGTCACCGTCATGTCCGGCTGGTAGTCGATCGCCTGCCCCGAGCGGCTGCCGTAGATCGAACCGGTCGGCAGGGTCCGGCCGTACTCCCGCTGGTACTGCGGAATGAGCTCGTTCACGCCCCGCACCGGTGTCGTGAAGTCGCCGTTCGCGAGGAAGGACAGGACGGCCGGGATCTCGATGAGGTTCGTGACGTTCGCGCAGGAGGCGGAGGACACGTCCCCGACGGCGAGCACGGAGAACGACGTGCCGGTCTCGCACGCGGCCTCGGCCGACGCCATCTTCAGCGGCTGCTGCTGGAACAGCAGCTTGCCCTGCGCGTCACCGGTGATCGCGACCGCGCCGAAGCCGAGCACCGCGACGACGGCGCCGACCCTTAGCGTGTTGATCCACACCCGGTGGTCGAGCCGGTCGCGACCGGGCTGGGCGGGGTCCTCCCCCGGCACGACGCGGCCGTCCGCGCCCACCGTGTCGATGCCCTCCTGCCGCCGCCGCCACAGCTGGTACCAGCCGATGCCGAGCAGGAACCCGCCCGCGACCCCGGCGCTGCCGGCGATCGTGTGCGAGAACGCGACGAGTGCGGTGTTGTTCGTGAGCACGGCCCACACGTCGGTCATGACCGGATGCCCGTGCACGAGCGCGACGCCGACCGGGTGCTGCATCCACGAGTTCGCCACGATGATGAAGTAGGCCGACAACACGCTGGCGCCGGCCGCGAGCGTGAGCGCGAGCAGGTGCAGCCGCCTGGGCAGCCGCTGCCAGCCGAAGATCCAGAGCCCCAGGAACGTCGACTCGACGAAGAACGCGAGCAGCGCCTCCATCGCGAGCGGGGCCCCGAAGACGTCGCCGACGAAGCGGCTGTACTCGCTCCAGGCGAGACCGAACTGGAACTCCTGGACGATGCCGGTGGCCACGCCCATGATGAAGTTGATCAGGTAGACCTTGCCCCAGAAGCGCGTCATCCTGTACCAGCGGTCGTCGCCGGTGCGCAGCCAGCGCCACTGCATGAAGACGAGCGCCGGCCCCATGCCGATCGTGAGCGGTACGAGCAGGAAGTGGTAGACGGTCGTGATCCCGAACTGCCAGCGAGCGATCGCGACGACGTCCATGCAGGCCCTCCCCCGTGGGATGATTTCTACGTCTCGTAGAGACAACAGTTTTCTACCACGTGTAGAAGAGTTCGGGAGGTCACGACATGGAGTCGCTCGGTGAGCTGGAGCGCACCGCGCTCGAGCAGCTCTGGGATGCCGGTACACCGCTCACCCCGGGTGAGCTGCGCGACCGGCTCGCGACCGGCGATCGGCGCGGGCTGGCGCTGACGACGGTGATGACGGTGCTCAGCCGTCTCGAGAAGAAGAACTTCGTCGCGCGTGACCGCTCGGTGCGCCCGGCGACGTACGCGCCCGTCTCCGCCAGGGAGGAGTACATCGCCGAGCTGATGCACGACGCGCTCGGCGCGGCGGGCGACCGGACCGAGGCGCTCGCCCGCTTCGTCGGCCGCGCGACCGCGGACGAGACCGCCGCGCTGAAGCGTCTGCTCGGGCTCGGCTGACCGCGCCCACGATGATCCTCGCGGCGGCGCTGCTCGCGGTGATGGCGATCCTGCTCGCCTGGCCCGTGCCGCTCGCGCTCGCCAGGAGCACGTGGCCGGACCGCGCGCCCGGCACGGCGCTCCTCCTGTGGCAGGCGATCGCGCTCGCCGGTGTGCTGTCCCTGCTCGGGGCGCTCCTGGTGAGCGGCCTCGCCCCCTACGGCGACCACCCGGTCGCGGCCATCCAGGTGCTCGCGAGCGATCTCACCCGCGCCGAGGTGCCGCCCGGCACGACCTGGGCGTCCGCGCTCGCGCTCGCCGCAGCCGTCCTGCTCGCCGGCCATCTCGTCGCGAACCTCGTCTTCACCGTGGTGCGGACCGAGCGGCAGCGCGCCAGGCACCGCAGCCTCCTCCTGATGCTCAGCGCGCCGATGCCCGAGGCGCCCAGGACGCGGCTGCTCGACGCCGCCGCGCCGATCGCGTACTGCCTGCCCGGCACCGTGCACAGCCTGACCGTGCTGTCCGCCGGGCTGCTCGACCTCCTGACGCCGCAGGAGGTGCAGGGCGTCGTGGAGCACGAGCGCGCCCACCTCCGCCAGCACCACGCGCTCGTGCTCGTGGCGTTCCGCGCCTGGCGGATCGCGCTCCCGTGGTTCCCCGTCGCGAGCCGGGCGCAGGACGCGGTCGGGCTGCTCACGGAGATGCTCGCCGACGACGAGGCCCGCCGGTCCGTGCCGGACCCGGTGCTCGCCGAGGCGATCGCGGCCGTCGCGACCGGAGGCGGTGAGCGGGGCGCGGACGTGGAGGACGCCGCGGCCGCGGACCCGGCGTCCGTCGAGCGCCGGGTGCGCCGGCTCGTCGCGCCGGCCCCGGCGGCGCCGGCCGTCCGGGTGCTCGTGCCGATCGCCTCGATCGCGCTGGTCGTCGTCCCCCCGGTGCTCCTCGCGCTCCCCGCCCTCGCGGGCTGAGCGCTCCCCGTCGAGCCCTCGCGAGAGCGCTCATCCGGGCGGGCGGGAGACCGGCACCGCCGTCAGCCAAGCGCGCGTCCAGCGCGCCGGTACGGCAGCCGCGCCGCAGCAGCGGCGGCGCGGCGAACAGCACAGGGCGGCTCCCCCGAAGGGGAACCGCCCTGTCGCTGCGATCAGCCGATCAGCGGCTGGCGAGCCGCTCGCGAAGCGCGGCGAGCGCCTCGTCGTCGGCCAGCGCGCCACCGGAGGAGGTGTCGCTCGAGAACGAGTTCTCCGCGGCAGCGGTCGCCTCGTCGGCGAGCTGCTTCTGGATCTGCGCCTTGTGCGCCTCCCAGCGGGCCTGCGCCGCGGCGTACTCCTGCTCCCACTTGTCGCGCTGCTCCTCGAAGCCCTCGCGCCACTCGTTGGTCTCCGGGTCGAAGCCCTCGGGGTACTTGTAGTTCCCCTGCTCGTCGTACTCGGTGAGCATGCCGTAGAGCGCCGGGTCGAACTCGGTGCCCTCGGGGTCGACGTCCTCGTTCGCCTGCTTCAGCGAGAGCGAGATGCGGCGACGCTCCAGATCGATGTCGATGATCTTGACGAACACCTCGTCGTTCACGGACACGACCTGCTCGGCGAGCTCGACGTGGCGGGCCGACAGCTCGGAGATGTGCACGAGGCCCTCGATGCCGTCCGCGACGCGGACGAACGCACCGAACGGCACGAGCTTCGTGACCTTGCCCGGCGCGACCTGACCGATCGCGTGGGTGCGGGCGAAGACCTGCCACGGGTCCTCCTGCGTCGCCTTCAGCGACAGGGAGACGCGCTCGCGCTCGAGGTCGACCTCGAGCACCTCGACGGTGACCTCCTGGCCGACCTCGACGACCTCGCTCGCGTGCTCGATGTGCTTCCACGAGAGCTCGGAGACGTGCACCAGCCCGTCCACGCCGCCGAGGTCGACGAACGCGCCGAAGTTGACGATCGAGGACACCGTGCCCTTGCGGACCTGGCCCTTGTGCAGGTTGTTGAGGAACGTCGTGCGGCTCTCGGACTGCGTCTGCTCGAGCAGCGCGCGGCGGGAGAGGACCACGTTGTTGCGGTTCTTGTCGAGCTCGAGGATCTTCGCCTCGAGGCTCTGGCCGAGGTACGGCGTGAGGTCGCGGACCCGACGGAGCTCGATGAGCGAGGCCGGGAGGAAGCCGCGGAGACCGATGTCGACGATCAGGCCGCCCTTGACGACCTCGATGACGGTGCCCGTCACCACGCCGTCCTCGTCCTTGATGCGCTCGACGTCGCCCCAGGCGCGCTCGTACTGCGCACGCTTCTTGGAGAGGATCAGCCGACCCTCCTTGTCCTCCTTCTGGAGGACGAGGGCCTCGACGTTGTCGCCGACGGCGACGACCTCGTTGGGGTCGACGTCGTGCTTGATCGAGAGCTCGCGCGAGGGGATGACGCCCTCGGTCTTGTAGCCGACGTCGAGGAGGACCTCGTCGCGGTCGATCTTGACGACGGTGCCCTCGATGAGGTCCCCGTCGTTGAAGAACTTGAGGGTCTTCTCGACCGCGGCCAGGAATTCCTCAGCGGATCCGATGTCGTTGATCGCGACCTGCTTGGGGGCCGATGCGGTCGGTGTAATCGTCATGGAGATGGTGTGATGGTTTCGTGTCTGGCTCGGACGCGCCGGAACGGCGCCGCGAGCGGTGCGGATGGAGTTGTGGCGGGCGCCCCGGGAGGGGCGATGCCCAGGGCGTCGGTCGATGGTTCCGAACCGGCGCCGCGCGCGAGCGCGAGGTGACCCGCGAACGCGATCCCCCAGTCTACCCGCATTCCCCCGGCCACGCCTCCCCCGCCGCCGAAGGCCGTGCTCCCTCGGCGGTTCCCTCCTGCTCGGCCAGGTGACGCTCAGCCGAGCAGCGTCGACCTGAGGGTGTCGAGGCCCATCCCGCCCTCCCGCAGGACCCGCCGGTGCCACGCCTTCAGGTCGAACGTCGCGCCCGCCCGGGCGGCGGACGCGGCCCGCAGCTCCTCCCAGATCCGCTGCCCCACCTTGTACGACGCGGCCTGGCCCGGCCACCCGCAGTAGCGGTCCACCTCGAAGCGGAGGAAGGCGTCGTCCATGTGCACGTGCCGGCGGAACAGCGCGAGCGCGGAGTCGCGCGTCCAGACCGCGCCGTCGGGGTCCCGCTTGCGCAGGTGCAGGCCGATGTCGATCACGACCCGAGCCGCGCGCATCCGCTGGCCGTCGAGCATGCCGAGCCGGTCGGCCGGGGCGTTGAGGTACCCGAGCTCGGCCATCAGCCGCTCCGCGTACAGCGCCCAGCCCTCCCAGTACCCGGAGGTGCCCGCGCTGCGACGCCACGTGTTCAGCGACCGGTTGGTGAGGGCCGTCGCGATCTGGAGGTGATGCCCCGGGACGCCCTCGTGGTACACCGTCGTCGTCTCGCGCCAGGTCGTGAAGCGCTCGACCCCCTCCGGTACCGACCACCACATGTGGCCGGGCCGGGAGAAGTCGTCGGCGGGCGGCGTGTAGTAGATGACACCGGAGTGCGTCGGCGCGACCCGGCACTCGAGCGTGCGGACGGGGCCCTCGATCTCGAAGTGCGTCGCGCCGAGGGCGTCGATGGCCGCGTCGGAGCGGCGCTGCATCCACGCCTGCAGCGCCTCGGTCCCGTCGATGCGCTGCGCCGGGTCCTGCTCGAGCGCCGCGATCGCGTCCTCCACCGTGCCGCCCGGGACGATGAGGCGCGCGGTCGCCTCCTGCTCGGCCGCCATCCTGGCGAGTTCCTCGAGCCCCCACTCGTAGGTGTCGTCGAGGTCGACGGCCGCGCCCAGGAACCGGCGCGACTGCAGGGCGTACGCCTCCCTGCCCACCGCGTCGTCCTCCCCTGCGACGGGCGCGAGCTCGTCCTCGAGCATCCGGGCGAGCCGGTCGTACGCCTCCGCGGCGTCCCTCGCCCCCGCGGCCAGCCGCGCACCGAGCGCCCCGCCGGGTTCCGGCGCCCGGCCGACGAGGTCGGCGAAGAACCCGTGCGGAGCGGCGAACTCGCGGGCCTGCCCGGCCGCGAGCGCGACCTGCCTGACCGCGGGGACCACCCCGGCGCGGATCCCGGCGCGCAACCGGTGCGCGTAGCCGTCGAGCGCCGCGCCCACCGCCTCGAGCCGGCTCGCGATGTGCGCCCAGTCGTCCTCCGTCGCCGTCGGTTCGAGGTCGAACACGTCCCGCACCCCCTGGAGCGGCGACTCGACGTTGTTGAGGTCGCGGAGCGGCAGCTGCGCCGCCCGCTGCTCGATCGACAGCTCGAGCTCGCGCGTGAGGTCGGCCTTCGTCACCGCGTCCGTCTCGTCGAGGGGCCGGACGCCCGCGAGGCGCCGCAGGACGGCGCGCTCCGCGGCGTCCTCCGCCGCGAGACCGTCCGTCGAGAAGTCGCTGTACCGGCCCTCGAACCCCTGCCGGCCGAGGAAGACCGCGAGCTCCGGGTGGAGCGACAGCGACTCGTCGACCCAGTCCTCGGCGATCCGGTCGATCTCGGTCCACTCGCGCGTCGGCTCCACGCGGCGACGCTAGCCGAGGCCGGCCGGTCGGGACACGGTCTCCGCGCGCCTCATCAGCGTGTGCACACGATCCCGCCGCACGGCGGCGTACCGTGGAAGGGATCCCACCGGCGTCAAGGGTGTCGCTGGCCAACACCCGACGCGCTGGAGGCGGCATGTGCCGACTGCTCGGTGCGGCCTCGCCCGCACCCGTCACCGTCGAGACCGTCCTTGGCAGCGGACAGCGTGCGGTCTTCGCCGACATGGCGCGCCTGCACGGCGACGGCTGGGGCACGGCGTGCCTCGACGACGAGGGCCGCGTCCGCGGCGACCGGCGTCCCACGAGCGGGGTCGGCGACACCGCGCTGCAGACCGTACTGACCCACGAACCGTCGACCGCCCGCATCGTGCACCTTCGCCTGGCGACGATGGGACTCGCCCGGACGCCGGCGAACACGCACCCGTTCCTCGCCGACGGCATGGCGTTCGCGCACAACGGATCGCTCGAGCCGGCCGGCCCGGTCGAGCGGCTCGTCGGCCGCGAGCAGCTCGCCTCCCTCCGCGGCACGACCGACAGCGAGCGCTACTTCGCGGCGATCCGCACCCTCGTCGCGCGCGGCGCTTCGGTGTTCGAGGCGCTCGTCTCGACGGTCTCCTCCCTGCGGGCGGCCTACCCGGAGCGGAGCCTGAACGCGCTGCTGCTCACGCCCACCGAGCTGTTCGCGGTCCACGCGAGCGAGGGCGTGCCGATCCCCCACGGCGCCTTCGTCGCGAGCGGCATCCCGGCCGACCGCCTGCCGCGGCACCACGTCGACGCCTACTACCTGATGCGCACACGGCGCGGGCCGGACGGCTCGATCGTCTTCGCCTCCAGCGGGCTCGACATCGCCGGCTGGGACGCGGTGCCGCCCGAGACGGTGACCCGGGTGGATCTCGCGACGCTCGCGGTTCGGACGGTCCCGCTCTCCGCCGCGGACGCCTCCCGCCGCGTCGCCTGAGCACTTCAGCAGGCTGAGCACTTCAGCAGGCTGAGTACTTCAGCAGGCTTAAACACCTTCGGCAGGCTAGGACCCGAGGTCCTGGCCTGCCGAAGGGAGGAGAGCCTGCCGAAGTGCTCGGCTACTCCTTGTCGAGGTCGGTCGACAGCAGCTCGACGAGCGAGTCCAGCGCGGCGTCGGCGCCGTCGCCGTCCGCCTTCAGCGTGACCTCTTCGCCGTGGCCGATGCCGAGCGAGAGGATGCCGAGGATGCTGGCGGCGTTGACGCTCTTGCCGGCCTTGGTGGTCAGCGTCACGGGCACGCCCGCCTTGGCCGCCGCCTGACTGAACAGGGAAGCGGGCCGGGCGTGCAGACCGACGCTCGATGCGATGGAAACGGTGCGCTCAGGCATGGTGCTCCTAGGTGGTGGGATCGAAGGGGGCTTCGGCCGGGTTCAGTCGTCGTCCTCGTCGGGCGTCAGCAGGGCGTAGACCTGCTCGGCGCTCGACGCGTTCCGCAGCTGCTCGGCCTTGTCCGGGTCG
Source organism: Amnibacterium sp. (assembly GCF_051956055.1). NCBI lineage: Bacteria > Bacillati > Actinomycetota > Actinomycetes > Micrococcales > Microbacteriaceae > Amnibacterium > Amnibacterium sp. The sequence continues at coordinate 26,381 of NZ_JBQCGC010000037.1, read as the reverse complement.
AGCAGGATCTCGGCGAGCTGCGACAGCAGCGCGATGTGGCCGCCGCCCGCCGCGGCGATCCCGACGCACACCGAGACGGCGTTGCCCTCCCAGTCCACGCCCTCCGGGAAGCGCAGGACCACGAGCGCGTCGCGCTTGACCGACTCCTTGCCGGCGAGCGTGCCGTGCGGGATCGCGACGCCCTCGCCCACGAACGTGGAGACGGTCTCCTCGCGCTGGATCATCGCGTCGACGTAGGACTCGTCGACCGCGCCTGCGGCGACGAGGGCGGCCCCGCACTGCCGGACCGCGTCGAAGCGATCCTCGGCCGTGCAGTCGAGCCGGATGGAGTCCTCCGCCAGCAGGGAGGTGAGTGCGGTGTCGGTCATCGTCAGATCTCGACGGTCGAGCCGTCCTGGATCGCCTTGACGATCTTCGCGACCTTCGGGTCGCCCAGGAACAGCTGGAAGGGGATGACGGGCACGTCGGGCACGACGCCCCTGGCGCGATCAGCGAGGCCCGCCTGGGTGACGACGATGTCGGCGTCCTGCGGGATGTGGGCGACGGGCGAGTGCTCGACCGTGACGCCGTTCTTCTTCAACTGCTTCTTCAGCTGACCGGCCAGCATCACGCTGCTGCCCATGCCGGCGTCGCACGCGACGATCAGCTTCTTGATGCTCGAGCCGTCGATGGTCGTCATCTTGGGGGTGTGCTCCTTCGGTTCCCGGGTCGCTGCCGACCCTACTTCACTGCGCTTGGCCGCGGTCCGGCAAGCCGGAAGGGGCTCCGGGCCGCACCCGGTACACCGGGAGCGGGGCGGGGGCAATGCCCCCGCCCCGCCCTCCGATGGGTCGATCAGGCGCCGGCGACGGCGGTCTTGCGACCCTTGTTCTCCGCGTTGCGGGCATTCGCCTCGTCGAGGTCCATGGCGACCTTCTCGTTCCGGCCGAAGCCGAGGAGGAGCGCCCCGACGACGAACGCCACGGCGGCGGCGATCACGACGCCGATGAGGTTCGCGACGATCGTGCTCGGGGCCGAGACAAGCACGTAGGCGATGATCGAGCCGGGCGACGCCGGGGCGACGAGGCCGCCGCCCAGCAGCACGAACGTGAGCACGCCCATGCCACCGCCGAGGATGGCCGCGATGACCAGGATCGGCTTCATCAGCACGTACGGGAAGTAGATCTCGTGGATGCCGCCGAGGAACTGCACGATGATCGCGGACGGCACCGTGGGGCGGATGGCGCGCGGGCCGAAGAGCCACATCGCGACGAGGATGCCGAGGCCCGGGCCGGGGTTCGACTCGATCATGAACAGGATCGAGGTGCCGCCACCGTGCGCCTGCTGGGTGCCGAGCGGCACGAGCACGCCGTTGCCGATCGCGTTGTTGAGGAACAGCACCTTGGCGGGCTCGACGATGATCGACGCGAGCGGCAGGAGGCTCGACTTCACCAGGAAGTCGACGACCGCACCGAGGCCCGTGTTGATCGCGATGATGATCGGGCCGAACACGTAGATGCCGATGACCGCGAACAGGCCACCGATGATTCCGGCGGAGAAGTTGTCCACGAGCATCTCGAAGCCGGAGGCGAGCTTGCCGTCGACGAGCCGGTCCCACAGCTTCAGCACGAGGGCCGTGAGCGGGCCCATCACGAAGCCCGCAAGGAAGTTCGGGCCGAGGCCCGTGATGTCCTTCGGAACGGCCAGGCCGGCGGGCGCGATCTGCAGCGCGACGGGCGCGACGACCGCACCGAGCGTCGCGATCGCACCGACGACGGCGCCGCGCTGCCCGTGGACGAGCCGGCCGCCCGTGTAGCCGATGAGGATCGGCAGCAGGAAGACGATGATCGGGCCGACGACCACGCCGACCGTCGTGGAGAACGCCGTCGAGCTGGTCGCGGTGTTCGGGATGGCGCCGGTGGCGCGCGCGATCAGGTTGATCCATCCGTTGGGGATGGTGAGGGCGGTGATGAGGCCCCACGCGATGAACGCGCCGAGGTTCGGCATGATCATGCCGGCGAGGAAGGCGCCGAAGCGCTGGACCGCCGCGCGCGGGCCGGTGCCCGTGACGGTCGGCGTGTAAGCGGACATTGTCCTTGTTACTCCTTTGTAGCGAGTCCAGAGGTCAGGTACAGCGTGTGCAGCGGTGGCGCCGATACGGCGGCCGAGTGCATCCAAGCCTTTAACGTTGACCGTGTCAACCGTGGAAGCGGCACACGCACCGGGCACCCCCAGTGCGGGGCGACTCAGTGCGCTGCGGCGTCCCAGTCGTGGCCGAGACCGACCTGCACCTCGAGCGGCACCCGGAGCTGTGCCGCGTCGCGCATCCGGCGCTCCACGATCTCCTCGAGCACCTCCTGCTCGCCGGGAGCGACCTCGAGCACCAGCTCGTCGTGGACCTGGAGCAGGAGCCGCGACCGCAGCTCCGCAGCCACCATGTCCGCACCGACACCGATCATGGCGATCTTCATGATGTCCGCGGCCGTGCCCTGGATCGGCGCGTTGAGCGCCGCGCGCTCCGCGTTGCCGCGCAACACACGGTTGGCGCTGTTCAGGTCGGGGAACGGCCGCCTGCGGCCGAAGATCGTCTCCGTGTAGCCGTCCACGCGCGCCTGCTCCACCACGTTCCGGAGGTAGTCCCGGACGCCGCCGAAGCGCTCGAAGTAGCCCTGCATCAGGTCCTCCGCCTCGCGGCGGTCGATCCGGAGCTGCTGGGACAGGCCGAACGCCGACAGCCCGTACGCCAGGCCGTAGGACATCGCCTTGACCTTCGTGCGCATGAACGGCGTCACCTCGGCGGGCGCGACGCCGAACACGCGCGATCCCACGAAGCGGTGCAGGTCCTCGCCGGAGTGGAACGCCTCGATCAGCCCGGCATCCTCGGAGAGGTGCGCCATGATCCGCATCTCGATCTGCGAGTAGTCCGCCGTCAGGAGCGTGGGGTACCCATCCCCCGCGACGAAGGCGGCGCGGATCCGCCTGCCCTCCTCCGCCCGGATCGGGATGTTCTGCAGATTGGGGTCGTTGGAGGAGATCCGCCCGGTCGTCGTGCCCGTCTGCACGTACGTGGTGTGGATGCGGCCGTCCTCGCCGATCCCGCGCTGCAGCGTCTCGATGATCTGGCGCAGCTTGGACGCGTCGCGGTGCTGCAGCAGCACGTCGAGGAACGGGTGCGGGTGGGAGGCCTGCAGGTCGGCGAGCGAGTCGGCGTCGGTCGAGAAGCCGGTCTTCGTGCGACGGGTGCCCGGCATGCCGAGCTCGCCGAACAGCACCTCCTGGAGCTGCTTCGGGGAGCCGAGGTTCAGCTCGTGGCCGACGATCCGGTACGCCTCGTCGGCGAGCTCGGCGATGCGGGTCGACAGCTCGGTGTTCAGCGCGTCGAGCGCAACGGCGTCGATCGCGACGCCGGCCGTCTCCATCCTCGCCAGGACGTCGAGGACCGGCAGCTCGATGTCCACGAGGACCTGGAGCGTCTTGGCGTCGAGGCCGGCCTTCAGCACGTGGGCGGCGCGGAGGACGTACCAGGCGTGGGTCGGCGCGGGGCTGCCGCCGCCGATGTCCTGCACGAGCTGGTTCGGATCCGCCTCGGGCAGCGTCTCGTCGAGGTAGCGGGACACGATCTGGACGAGCGTCTTCTCCTGCCCGCTCGGCCGCAGCAGCCACGCGGCGAGGAGGGTGTCGAAGGCGGTGCCGCGGAGCGCGAGCCCGACGGCGGTGAGGGCCTTCGTCTGCGTCTTCGCGTCGTGCAGCAGCTTCGGGGCATCGGGGTCGGCGAGCCAGCGCTCGAGCGGCGCGAACTCCGCGCGGTCCGGCTGCCACGGCACGTCCACCGACTCCTCCGGCCCGGCGACGCCGATCGACGCGACCCTGCCGCCCTGCGACTCCACCTGCAGCCCGAGGCCCTCGGGATTCGCGGTGCGCATCCGGTCCAGCCAGCCCTCGAGCTGCTCGCCGAGCAGCTGCGCGGGAGCCGGGGCGGGCGGGGCGGCGTCCGCGTCCTCGTCCGCCTCCGGCGCGGAGCCGGAGACGCCGCCGCCCTCGAGCTTCAGCACCCGGTCGAGCAGCGTGCGGAACTCGAGCCGTTTGAAGACCGCGCGGACGGCCGCCTCGTCGATCGGCCGACGCACCAGGTCGTCAGGAGCGACCGGCAGCTCGACGTCGGTGTGCAGCCGGTTCAGTCGGCGGTTCCGCGCCGCGTTCTCCCACTGCGCCCGCAGGTTGTTGCCGACGACGCCCTTGATCTCGTCCCTGCGCTCGAGGAGCTGCTCGAGCGAGCCGTACTGGAGGATCCACTTGACGGCGGTCTTCTCGCCCACCTTGTCGATGCCGGGCAGGTTGTCGCTCGTCTCCCCGACGAGCGCGGCGATCTCCGGGTACTGGTGCGGCTCGATGCCGTAGCGGTCGTGCACCTTCTCGACGTCGTACCGGGTGAGCTCGCTCACGCCGCGCACCGACGGGTAGAGGAGCGTCACGTCCTCGTTCACCAGCTGGATGGTGTCGCGGTCGCCGGAGACCACCAGCACGCGGTACCCCTGCTCGCGGCCCTGCACCGACAGCGTCGCGAGGATGTCGTCCGCCTCGAAGTCCTCCTTCGTGACGGTCGGGATGTTCATCGCCGCCAGCGCCTCCTGCAGCAGCGGCACCTGGCCCTTGAACTCCGGCGGGGTCTCCCCGCGCGTGCCCTTGTACTCCGGGTACTCGCGGCTGCGGAAGGAGAAGCGGGAGATGTCGAACGCGACCGCGAGGTGGCTCGGGCGCTCCTTCTGCAGCAGGAGCAGCAGCATCGACAGGAAGCCGTGGATCGCGTTGGTGTGCTGGCCGTCGGCCGCGGTGAAGCTGTCGACGGGGAGGGCGTAGAACGCGCGGAACGCGAGCGAGTGCCCGTCGACCACCAGCAGCGTCGGCTTCGACGATTCGGGCATGATGCCAGCGTAGTGAGCGCCCCCGACGCTCCCCCGAGCCCCCTGGAGGCACCGTGCAGCTCCCCGACGACCTGGACCCCGAGCTCGTGCAGCGGCTCGTGGACACCCGCGGCGGCGAGCTGCCCGTGAAGATGGGCATCGAGTTCCTCGAGCTGTCCGCGTCCCACTCGGTCGCGAGGATGCCGGTCGCGGGCAACCGTCAGGTCGTCGGCCTGCTGCACGGCGGCGCGTACGTCGTGCTCGGCGAGAGCCTCGGCAGCATCTCCTCCGCGATCCACGGAGGGCCGGGACGCTACGCGGTGGGCATCGAGATCAACGCCACCCACTCCCGGTCGGCGACCGAGGGCTGGGTGACGGCGACGTGCGAGGCGCTGGTGCTCGGCCGCACCCTGTGCACGCACGAGATCGTCGTCCGGGACGAGGCGGGCAACCGCTGCTCGACGGTCCGGATGACGAACCTCCTGCGCGACGCCCGCTGACGCCTGTCACCGGAGCACTTCGGCAGGCCGGTTCCCCTTCGGCAGGCCAAGAAGCGCTGTTCCAGCCTGCCGGAGCGCGCTCAGCCTGCCGAAGTGCTCCTCCGCCGGAGGGACGAGGCTACTTCTTGGGGGCGGAGAGCTGCTCGATGACGGCCTGGGCGACGTCGTGCATCGTCAGCCGGCGGTCCATCGACGCCTTCTGGATCCAGCGGAACGCCTCCGGCTCGGAGAGGCCCATCTTCTCGTTCAGGAGGCCCTTCGCGCGGTCGACGAGCTTGCGCGTCTCGAAGCGCTCGACCATGTCGGCGACCTCGGACTCGAGCGCGACGATCTGCGCGTACCGCGCGAGCGCGATCTCGATGGCCGGCAGGAGGTCGGCCGGCGTGAACGGCTTCACCACGTAGGCGAGCGCGCCCGCCTCGCTCGCCTGCTCGACGAGCTCCTTCTGGCTGAACGCGGTGAGCAGCACCACCGGGGCGATGTGGTCCTTGGTCAGCCGCTCCGCGGCCTTGATGCCGTCGAGCTGCGGCATCCGCACGTCCATCACCACGAGGTCAGGACGGAGCTCGGTCGCGAGCTGGACAGCGGTCTCACCGTCACCGGCCTCGCCCACGACGTCGAATCCGTTGTCACGCAGGATCTCGACGATGTCGAGACGGATCAGGGATTCGTCTTCCGCGACGACGACGCGGCGAGGAGCATCGGTTGCGTTCTCGGCCACCTACGCAACATTAGGGCACCCGACACGCCCACCCTGCGCCCACGCGGACCGACGCACGACCGTGCAGCCCCCTATGGTGGTGCCGATCGACGAGCCGGTGTGGCGGAACGGCAGACGCGGCGCACTCAAAATGCGCTGTCCGCAAGGGCATGTGGGTTCGAGTCCCACCACCGGTACGGGACGTGCGACCGTCCGAAGGACCGTCGGCCGTCCCGGACCGGTGGTGTCGGCGAGGACGCACCTGTGGTGGGCCCCTGCGCGCGCCGGGGTCCCACGGCGGCGCGGAGCGACGGCGTGGGGCGCGCGCAGGGATCGAGTCCCACCACCGGTACTCCGAGCACGACAGCAGGACCCAGCACCGTCGGCAGGACGGAGGCGCGCGTCCTGTCCTGCTGAAGCTCCTCGGTCCTGCTGACGTGCTCCACGCGGCGGGTCGGGGCAGGCGGGTCAGGGCAGGCGGGTGACCCGGGTGCCCTGCGTGATCGCCTTCGGGATCTCAGCCACCGCTTCCACGCGGTCGAGGAGCGCGCCCACCTCGGCCGCCGACGCGGCCGCGTCGACCTCGACGCGGTAGCCGATCCCGGTGGACGCCCAGGTCGCCGTGTCGAAGCCGCCCTCGACCGCGACGCGGACCCCGAGCACGTCCATGCCAAGATCCTCCGCCTCGCGGTAGACGTCGTTCAGCACGCACCCGCCGACCGCGACGTGCAGCAGGTGCGCGCCCGTGAACGCGCCGACGACGGACACGCCGCCCTCGGTCCACCGGTGCGGACTCGTGAACAGCGCGCCGTCGTCGCGCAGGGTGCCGGCCGAGACGGTCACCGCGAACGTCTCGGCCACCGCGTCACACCAGTCGCTGGTAGGCGGGCGCGGCGCCGCCGATCGCGTCGCCCATCACGTGCACGCGCATGTCGTTCGTGGATCCGGGGATGCCGGGAGGGGACCCCGCGATCACGACGACCTTCTCGCCGCGCTGGAGGCGGTCGATGCCGAGCAGCACGTCGTCGACCTGGTGCATGAGCTCGTCGGTCGTCGTGACCCGCGGCACGAGGAAGGTCTCGACGCCCCAGGACAGGGCGAGCCGAGAGCGGATGCCGGGCTCGGGCGTGAACGCGAGCACGGGGATCTTCGAGCGCAGCCGCACCATCCTCCGGACGGAGTCGCCCGACTCCGTGAACACGCAGAGGTACCGGGCGTCGACGAAGTCCGCGACCTCCGCCGCGGCGAGCGTGATCGCGCCGCCCTGGGTGCGGGGCTTCGTGCCGAGGGGCTTGATGCGCTCGAGCCCGTGGTCCTCGGTCGAGGTCACGATCCGCGCCATCGTCGAGACGGTCACGACGGGGTACTCCCCCACGCTCGTCTCGCCCGAGAGCATGACCGCGTCCGCGCCGTCGAGCACCGCGTTCGCGACATCGGAGGTCTCGGCGCGCGTCGGCACGGGCGAGGAGATCATCGACTCGAGCATCTGGGTGGCGACGATGACCGGCTTCGCGAGGCGGCGAGCGATCTCGCACGCCTGCTTCTGGACGATCGGCACCTGCTCGAGCGGCAGCTCCACGCCGAGGTCGCCGCGCGCGACCATCACGCCGTCGAAGCTGTCGATGATCGCCTCGAGGTGCTCGACGGCCTGCGGCTTCTCGATCTTCGCGATGACGGGGACCCGCCTGCCGACCTCGTCCATGATCTCGTGGACGCGGGTGAGGTCGTCGGGGCTGCGCACGAACGACAGGGCGATCAGGTCGGCGCCGAGCTGGAGGCCCCAGCGGAGGTCCGCCTCGTCCTTCTCGGACAGGGCCGGCACGTTCACCGCGACCCCGGGCAGGTTGATGCCCTTGTTGTTCGACACCGTGCCGGCGACGACGACCCTGGTGCGGACGCGGACGCCGTCCGTGTCGATGACCTGGACACGGACCTTGCCGTCGTCGATCAGCAGGAAGTCGCCGGGGTGCACGTCCTGCGGCAGCCCCTTGAAGGTCGTGCCGACCATCTCCTTGGTGCCGAGGACGTCCTCGGTCGTGATCGTGAAGACGTCGCCCTCGGCGAGGTCGTGGGGCCCGTCCGCGAAGCGGCCGAGGCGGATCTTCGGGCCCTGGAGGTCGACGAGCACGGCGACGGCGCGCCCGGAGGCGTCGGCCGCCTCGCGGACGTTGCGGTAGACGCCCTCGTGGACCTCGTAGCTGCCGTGGCTGAGGTTCATCCGGCAGACGTCGACGCCTGCGTCGATCACGGCCCGGATGTTCTCGAGGCTCGAGGTCGCGGGGCCCAACGTGGCGACGATCTTGGCGCGTCTCATGCGGTGCGGTTCCAGCTTTCGGCGTGTGGTGCGGATGGTGCCCGTCGAGGCTATCCGCATGTCGCGGGCGCCGACGAACGGGCGGGGTCAGAGCGAGATCGGCCGGTCGGTCGGTCGCACGGGGGCGGGCAGCTCGGTGCGCCCCTCCAGGTAGGCGTCGACCTCGGCGGCCACGCTGCGGCCCTCCGCGATCGCCCAGACGATCAGGGACTGCCCCCGGCCCGCGTCTCCTGCCACGAAGACGCCGGGTTCGGAGGTCTGGAACCGGTCGTCGCGCGCCACGGCCCCGCTCGCGTCGAACGGCAGCCCCAGCTGCTCGGCGATCGCGTCCTGCTCCGGACCGCTGAAGCCCATCGCGAGCAGCACCAGGTCGGCCGGGATCAGCCGCTCCGTGCCGCTCTTCGGCACGCGGCGGCCGTCGAGGTACTCGGTCTCCGCGACCCGGAGCTGCGCCACCCGGCCCTGCTCGTCCGCGACGAACTCGACGGTCGAGGCGAGGTACTCGCGCTTCCCGCCCTCCTCGTGCGCGCTCGAGATCTCGAAGACGGTCGGCATCATGGGCCACGGCTGCGAGTCGCTGCGGGTGGCAGGAGGCTGCCGCCCGATCGCGAGGTTCGTGACGCTCGCGGCACCCTGCCGGTGCGCCGTGCCGATGCAGTCCGCACCCGTGTCGCCGCCGCCGATGACGACCACGTGGCGGTCCTCCGCCGTGATCTGCCCGGGCACGTCGTCGCCCGCGACCGCCTTGTTCGACTGGGTCAGGTACTCCATCGCGAAGTGGACGCCGTCGAGGTCGCGGCCCGGCACCGGCAGATCCCGCGGCACGGGAGCGCCGGTCGCGACGATCACCGCGTCGTAGCGCCGCCGGAGCTCGTCCCAGGCGAGGTCCTTGCCGATCTCGACGCCCGCGCGGAACCGGGTGCCCTCGGCGATCATCTGGTTCAGCCGCTGGTCGAGCCGGTGCTTCTCCATCTTGAACTCGGGGATGCCGTAGCGGAGCAGGCCGCCGATCCGGTCGTCGCGCTCGTACACGGCGACCGTGTGGCCGGCCCGGGTCAGCTGCTGCGCGGCGGCGAGGCCGGCCGGCCCGGCGCCGACGACCGCGACCGTCTTCCCGGTCAGCCGCTGCGGCGGGTGCGGCTGCACCCAGCCGTGCTCGAACGCCTGGTCGATGATCGAGACCTCGACCTGCTTGATCGTGACCGCGGGCTGGTTGATGCCGAGCACGCACGAGGACTCGCACGGCGCAGGGCAGAGCGTGCCGGTGAACTCCGGGAAGTTGTTCGTGGCGTGGAGGCGCTCGATGGCGAGCCGCCCCTCGCCGCGGTGCATGAGGTCGTTCCACTCCGGGATGAGGTTGCCGAGCGGGCAGCCCTGATGGCAGAACGGGATGCCGCACTGCATGCAGCGACCCGCCTGCCTGCGCAGCTCGCCGGACTCCTGCTGCTCGTACACCTCCTTCCAGTCCATCAGCCGGACGGAGACCGGGCGGCGCGGCGGCAGCTCGCGCTCGCGGGTCTTGAGGAAGCCCTTGGGGTCAGCCATGGGAGATGCCGTTCTTGCTCGGGGTGGTCTCGAGGCTCGCTTCGCTCGCACCTCGACCAGCGGGAAGAGGGGTCGGGGTGGTCTCGAGGCTCGCTGCGCGGTTCCGGACGCTCCGCGGGCGGAGCCCGCTAACCACCGGTCACCTCGAGGATGCGGCGCCACACCACGTCGCCGTCGGGGTCGAGGCCCTCGCCCTCCGCCTCCGCGCGCGTCGCGAGGACGGCGGCGTAGTTGCGGGGCAGCACCTTGACGAACTCGTCCACGACGGTGTCGAAGTCGTCGAGCATCCTGGCGGCGAGCGCCGAGTCGGTGGTCTCGACGTGGCGCTGCAGGAGGTCGCGGAGGATCTCCGCGTCCGCGCTGTCCATCGGCACCAGGTCGAGCTCGCTCGCGAGCGCCTCGGTGTTCACCCGCTCCGGCGCGAGCGCGTGGACGTAGGCGGTGCCGCCCGACATGCCCGCGCCGAGGTTGCGCCCGGTCGGCCCGAGGATCACCGCGAGGCCGCCCGTCATGTACTCGAGCGCGTGGTCGCCGACGCCCTCGACGACCGCGGTCGCACCGGAGTTCCTGACCAGGAACCGCTCGCCCACGATCCCGGAGATGAACATCGTGCCCTGGGTCGCGCCGTAGCCGATCACGTTCCCGGCGATCACGTTGTCCGCCGCCTCGAACGACGCGTCGGGGTGCGGCCGCAGCACGATCTCGCCGCCCGAGAGCCCCTTGCCCACGTAGTCGTTGCTGTCGCCGATGAGGCGCAGCGTGATGCCCGCGGGCAGGAACGCGCCGAACGACTGCCCGGCGGACCCGGTGAGGGTCACCTCGATCGAGCCGGACGGCAGTCCGTGCTCGCCGTGCCGCTTCGTCAGCTCGTGACCGAGCATGGTGCCGACCGCGCGCTCGGTGTTCCGGATCGGCAGCTCGATGCTCGTCGCGCCGCCGTTCGCGAGGACGTCGGCGGCCCGCTGGATCAGGAGGTTGTCGAAGTGCTCGTCGAGCTCGTGGTCCTGACCGACCCGGCGGGTGCGCGGCTCGTCGTCGGCGAAGGTCGGGCCGACGAGGATCGGTTCGAGATCGAGTCCGTCCGCCTTCCAGTGCTCGATCGCGGCGTTCACGTCGAGCAGCTCCTTGCGCCCGATGATCTCCTCGATGCTGCGGTAGCCGAGCTCGGCGAGCAGCTCCCGCACCTCCTGCGCGATGAACTCGAAGAAGTTCACGACGAACTCCGGCTTCCCGGAGAACCGGGCGCGCAGCTCCGGGTTCTGCGTCGCGACCCCGACCGGGCAGGTGTCGAGATGGCAGACGCGCATCATGACGCAGCCCTCGACGATGAGCGGCGCGGTGGCGAAGCCGAACTCCTCCGCGCCGAGCAGCGCGGCGACGACGACGTCGCGGCCGGTCTTCATCTGCCCGTCCACCTGCACGGTCACCCGGTCCCTGAGGCCGTTCAGCATGAGCGTCTGCTGCGCCTCCGCCAACCCGAGCTCCCAGGGCGTCCCCGCGTGCTTGAGCGAGTTGAGCGGGGAGGCGCCCGTACCGCCGTCGTGCCCGGAGACGAGCACGACGTCGGCCTTCGCCTTCGTCACGCCCGCGGCGACCGCGCCGATCCCGGCCTGGCTGACCAGCTTGACGTGGATCCGCGCAGCGGGGTTCGCCCGCTTCAGGTCGAAGATCAGCTGCTTCAGGTCCTCGATCGAGTAGATGTCGTGGTGCGGCGGCGGTGAGATGAGCCCGACGCCCGCGGTCGAGTGCCGGGTGCGCGCGATCCAGGGGTACATCTTCGCGGGCGGCAGCTGGCCGCCCTCGCCCGGCTTCGCGCCCTGCGCCATCTTGATCTGGATGTCGTCGGCGTGCGTGAGGTACATGCTCGTGACGCCGAACCGGCCGGAGGCGACCTGCTTGATCCGGCTCCGCCGCTCCGGGTCGAGCAGCCGCTCGACGTCCTCGCCGCCCTCGCCCGTGTTCGAACGGCCGCCGAGCCGGTTCATCGCGATCGCGAGCGTCTCGTGCGCCTCCTTCGAGATCGAGCCGTACGACATGGCGCCCGTGTTGAAGCGGGACACGATCGACTCGATCGACTCGACCTCGTCGAGCGGCACCGGGTCGCGGTGCGTGGGCGCGAAGGCGAACATGCCCCGCAGGGTCATCAGGTCCTTCGCCTGGTCGTCGACGAGGTGCGTGTACTCCTTGAACACGTCGTAGCGCCTGGCGCGCGTGGCGTGCTGGAGGCGGAAGACGGTCTCCGGGTTGAACAGGTGCGGCGGGCCGCCGCGGCGCCACTGGTACTCGCCGCCGGTCGCGAGGCCGACGTGGGCGAGGGCGGCGTCCTCCTCCGGGAACGCGGCCTCGTGCCGCGCGGCGCACTCGGCCGCGATCTCGGGCATGCCGATGCCGCCGAGCTTCGTCGTGGTGCCGGTGAAGTACTCCTCCACGAACTCCGCCGAGAGGCCGACCGCCTCGAAGGCCTGCGCGGCGGCGTACGACGACACCGTGGAGATGCCCATCTTCGACATGATCTTCAGCACGCCCTTGCCGAGCGCCTTGATCAGGTTCCTGACCGCCTTCTCGGGCGTGACACCGGTGAGCGCACCGGAGCGGACGAGCTGCTCGACCGTCTCCATCGCGAGGTACGGGTTCACCGCGGAGGCGCCGTAGCCGATGAGCAGCGCGACGTGGTGCACCTCGCGGACGTCGCCGGCCTCGACGATGAGCCCGACCTTCATCCGGTTCTGCTTGCGGATGAGGTGGTGGTGGATCGCGGAGATCATGAGCAGGCTCGGCACGGGCGCGAGCTAGCGGCTCGAGTCCCTGTCGGACAGCACGATGAACTCGGCGCCGCGCTCGATCGCGCGGTCGACCTCGTCGCGCATCGCCGCGATCCGGTCCTCGAGCGCGCGCTCGCCGTCCTCGACGCGGTAGAGGCCGCGCACGACCGTGGTCGTCGCGGAGCCCGGCGCGCCGTCGATGTGCTGGAGCTTCGCCAGCTCGTCGTTGTCGATCACCGGGAAGTCGAGCACGACCTGCCGCGCGTGCTCGGGCGTGGAGGCGAGCAGGTTGCGCTCCGGCCCGAGCCCCAGCCCGAGCGAGGTCACGACCTCCTCGCGGATGGAGTCGAGCGGCGGGTTCGTCACCTGCGCGAACTGCTGCACGAAGTAGTCGAACAGCAGCCGCGGCCGCTTCGACAGGATCGCGATCGGGGTGTCCGACCCCATCGCGCCGAGCGGCTCCGCACCCTTCTCCCCCATCGGAGCGAGCAGGATGCGCACCTCCTCGTCCGTGTAGCCGAACGTGCGCTGGCGGCGCTGCACGGAGGCGGGGGTGTGCACGACGTGCTCGCGCTCCGGCAGATCGGCGAGGCGGATGCGGCCCTGCTCGATGTACTGCGCCCACGGCTTCGACGCCGCCAGCTCGGACTTGATCTCGTCGTCGGAGATGATCCGGCCGGCCTCCGTGTCGACGAGGAACATCTTCCCCGGACGGAGCCGCCCGCGCCTGGCGACCCTGCCCGGGGCGATGTCGAGCACCCCGGTCTCGGAGGCGAGCACGATCAGCCCGTCCGTCGTGACCAGCCAGCGGCCGGGCCGGAGGCCGTTCCGGTCGAGCGTCGCGCCGACGAGCGAGCCGTCGGTGAACACGATCGCGGCGGGGCCGTCCCACGGCTCCATGATCCCCGAGTGGTACTCGTAGAAGGCCCGCAGGTCGGGGTCGAGGTCGGGCTGGTTCTCCCACGCCTCCGGCACCATCATCATCTCCGCGTGCGGGAGGCTGCGGCCGCCGAGGCTGAGCAGCTCGACCACCTCGTCGAAGGAGGCGGAGTCGCTGACGCCCGGCGTGCAGATCGGCAGCAGCGGCTCGATGTCGCCGATGAGCTCGGAGGAGAGCTGGGACTGGCGCGCCCGCATCCAGTTGCGGTTGCCCTGCACCGTGTTGATCTCGCCGTTGTGCGCGATCATCCGGAACGGCTGCGCGAGCGGCCAGGACGGGAACGTGTTCGTCGAGTACCGGGAGTGGACGAGCGCGAGGGTGGAGGCGAACCGCTCGTCGGACAGGTCCGGGTAGAAGGGCTCCAGCTGGAGCGTCGTGACCATGCCCTTGTAGACGATCGTCCGGCTCGACAGCGACGCGAAGTACGCCTGCAGCTCGCGCTCCGCGCGCTTGCGCAGCCGCATCGCCTGCCGGTCGAGGACGATGCCGGCGGGACGCCGCCCGTCGGTGCGGCGGGTGGACGCCACGAACAGCTGCTCGATCACCGGCATCGCGTTCCGCGCGAGCGTGCCGATCGTCTCCGGGCGCGTCGGGACCTGGCGCCAGCCGAGGACCTCGAGCGCCTCCTGACCCGCGATCTCCGCGATCGCGGCCTTCTGCGCGTTCCGCTCGCGCGCGTCCGTGGGCAGGAACGCGAGCCCGACCGCGTACTCCCCCGCCTCCGGCAGCGGGAACGGCGCGACCGCGGCGAGGAACTCGTGGGGGATCTGGGTCACGATCCCCGCGCCGTCCCCGGTGCCGGCGTCGGAGCCGACCGCCCCGCGGTGCTCGAGGTGCCGGAGCGCGTCCAGCGCGTGGTCGATGATGTCGTGGCCAGGGGTGCCGCGGAGCGTCGCGACCATCGCGAGCCCGCACGCGTCCTTCTCGGCGGCGGGGTCGTAGAGACCGGTGGCCGCGGGGACGCTGCTGAACGGCAGCGCGCTACCTGCGGGGGATGCGGTGTCGACCATGACGTCCTCCAGGGGGCCCGGGGATCGGGGGGACAGATGTTCCGTGCGGGACGCCTTCGGCCCTGGTGCGTCGGGGACGGCGGAGCGCGTTCGTCCGCCGCGCCGCCTCACCGCCGCCTCGGGGCTCCGCTTGTGGCGGGCGCCTCGGCCTGATCCGCGTGGGGATCGTCCTCGAAGTCCGCTGCGGTGTAGCGCGATACTACCGGCGCGTCGGGAACCCACTCGCGCCCGGGCCGGTACACGCTCGCCTCGACGCCCGGGTGGCGCCTCCTGGAGACGACGATGATCGCGATGCCGATCAGGACCGCGAGGAACGCCACCCACACGTTCACCCGCAGGCCGAGGACGACGGTGGTCGGATCGATCCGGATGGACTCGAACACGCTGCGGCCCAGGCCGTACCAGATCAGGTACAACCCGAGCGCGCGGCCCCAGCGCAGCGCCGTCCTCCGTTCGACGAGCAGCAGCACGACGGCGCCGGCCACGTCCCAGACCAGCTCGTAGAGGAAGGTCGGGTGGAACAGCGTGCCCGGGGCGAGGCCCGCGGGGAACGACGGGTTGGACGACGGCACCTGCAGACCCCACGGCAGCGTCGTCGGCATGCCGTAGAGCTCGGTGTTGAACCAGTTGCCGATCCGCCCGATCGCCTGCGCGAGCAGCAGGCCGGGCGCGACGGCGTCGGCGAAAGAGAGGAACCGGACGCCGGTCCAGCGGCTCGCGATCCACGCGCCGACCGCGCCGCCGACGATCGCGCCGAAGATCGCGTTGCCGCCGTTCCAGATCGCGATCGCGTTCCCGTAGGTGGCGATGTCGGTGAGCGGGTGGGCCGGTCCGAAGTAGTCGCCGAGGTGCGTGAGCACGTGCCACGCCCGGGCGCCGATGAGGGCGAGCGGGATCGCGACGATCGCGAAGTCGACGACCACGCCGGGCTGCGCACCGCGCTTCGTGAGGCGGCGTGACGTGAGCAGGACCGCCACGATGATGCCCGCCAGGATGCACAGCGCGTAGCTGCGGAACGTGAAGACGCCGATCGAGAACGACGCCCAGGAGGCGGGAGGACTCGGGATGGACGCCGGGATCACGGCCTCGAAGATACCGGGCGGCCGGGGTCCGCCGACGGCTACCGGCGCGCGGTGCCCTCGGCGAGGCCGTCCGCCGCGTCGGCGAGGGCGCCGAGACCGCGACCGAGCGCCGTGACGAGGTGGCTGCCGACGATCGCGCCGTCGGCGTAGGTGAGCACGTCCGCGACCTGCTCACCCGTCGAGATGCCGATCCCGACCGCGAGCGGGCGCTCGGTCCGCGGCCGCAGCCGGCCGACGAGCGTGCGAGCCGCGGAGTCGACGTCCGACCGCGCACCCGTGATGCCCATCGTCGAGACGACGTAGGTGAAGCCCCGCGACGCCGCCGTCGCGCTGCGCAGTCGGGCGTCGGTGGAGGTGGGCGCGGCGAGGAACACGCGGTCGAGCCCGTGCGCATCGCTGGCCGCGATCCACTCCCCCGCCTCGTCCGGCACCAGGTCCGGTGTGATCAGGCCGGCGCCGCCCGCGTCGGCGAGGTCGCCGGCGAACCGGTCGACCCCGTACGCCAGCACCGGGTTGTAGTAGGTCATGCACAGCACGACGGCGTCCGAGGCAGCGCTGATCTCGCGCACCGCCTCGAAGGCGTGCCGCAGCTTGAAGCCGTTCTCGAGCGCCTGCGTCGTGGCGGCCTGGATCGTCGGGCCGTCGATCACCGGGTCGGAGTACGGCAGGCCGAGCTCGAGCATGTCGACGCCGTGCCGGGTGAGCGTGATCGCGGCCTCGATGCTCGTCGCGAGGTCCGGGTAGCCGATCGGGAGATAGCCGACGAGCGCGCCCGCACGCGACGCCTTCGCCGAGCGGATCCTCGCCTCGGCGCGCGACGCGGGCCGCGTCGAGGCGCTCACTCCTGCACCGCGCCGCGGTCGACGAGGTCGAACCAGCGGGCCACGGTCGTCGTGTCCTTGTCGCCGCGGCCCGCGAGGTTGACGAGGATCGTCCCCTCCGGGCCGAGCTCGGCGCCGAGCTCGAGGACCCCGGCGAGGGCGTGCGCGGACTCGATGGCCGGGATGATCCCCTCCGTCCGGCTCAGGAGGCGCAGGGCGTCCATCGCGGCGGCGTCGGTCACCGAGCGGTAGGTGGCCCGGCCGATGTCCGCGAGGTAGGCGTGCTCCGGGCCGACGCCCGGGTAGTCGAGGCCGGCTGAGACCGAGTGCGACTCGAGGGTCTGCCCGTCCTCGTCCTGGAGCACGTAGGTGCGCGCGCCGTGCAGCACGCCGGGCCGGCCCACCCCGATCGTGGCGGCGGTGCGCGGGGTGTCCGCGCCGTCGCCGCCCGCCTCGAACCCGTAGAGCGCGACGTCCGGGTCGTCGAGGAACGCGGTGAAGATGCCGATCGCGTTCGAACCGCCGCCCACGCAGGCCGCGACCGCGTCCGGCAGCGCGCCCGTGCGCTCGAGCAGCTGCGCGCGGGCCTCGTCGCCGATGATCCGCTGCAGGTCGCGCACCATCGCGGGGAACGGGTGCGGGCCCGCCGCGGTGCCGAAGATGTAGGTCGTGGTGGCGACGTTCGTCACCCAGTCGCGCATCGCCTCGTTGATCGCGTCCTTCAGGGTGCGGGACCCGGCCGTGACCGGCACGACCTCCGCGCCGAGCAGGCGCATCCGCGCGACGTTGAGCGCCTGCCGCTCGGTGTCGACCTCGCCCATGTAGACGGTGCAGTCGAGCCCGAACAGCGCCGCCGCGGTCGCCGTGGCGACACCGTGCTGGCCTGCGCCGGTCTCGGCGATCACCCGCTTCTTGCCGATCTTCCGGGTGAGCAGCGCCTGGCCGAGCACGTTGTTGATCTTGTGCGAGCCCGTGTGGTTCAGGTCCTCGCGCTTCAGGAACACCCTGGCGCCGCCCGCGTGCGCGGCGAAGCGGGGCACCTCCGTCAAGGGAGAGGGTCGGCCGGTGTAGTCGCGGTGCAGGTCGGCGAGCTCGCGGCGGAACCCCGGGTCGACCCGGAGCTCCTCCCACGCCGTCGCCAGCTCGTCGAGCGCGGCGACGAGCGGCTCGGGCACCCAGCGGCCGCCGTAGGCGCCGAAGTACGGGCCCTGCCCCGACGGGCTGAGCGGAGCAGCGAGATCGGTCACGCGCCGGCCCTCCTGAAGGATTCGATCAGCACGGCAGGGTCGCCGGTGACGAGCGCCTCCCCCACCAGCACCACGTCGGCACCGGCCGCGCGGTACGCGGCGACGTCGTCCGCCGTCCGCACGGCGGACTCGGCCACCTTGACCACGCCGTCGGGGATGCGGTCCGCGACCCGGCCGAACAGCCCGCGGTCGAGCTCGAAGGTGTCGAGGTCCCTGGCGTTCACGCCGAGCAGCGCGGCTCCGGCCGCGAGCGCGCGATCCACCTCACCCTCGTCGTGCGTCTCCACCAGCGCCGTCATGCGGAGGTCGTGGACCAGCGCGAGCAGGGGGCGCAGCTCCTCGTCGGAGAGCGCCGCGACGATGAGCAGCACGAGGTCGGCGCCCGCGGCGCGCGCCTCGAGCACCTGGTACGGGGTGGAGACGAAGTCCTTGCGCAGCACGGGCACGTCGACGGCCGCCCGGACGGCCTCGAGGTCGGCGAGCGACCCCGCGAACCGGCGCTGCTCGGTGAGCACGCTGATGGCGCTCGCCCCCGAGTCGGCGTACGTGCGCGCGAGCGCCGCGGGATCCGCGATGGGGGCGATCGCTCCCCGGGACGGGCTCGCGCGCTTCACCTCCGCGATCACCTTCACGACCGCCGGGTCCGGCGCGAGCGCGGCGATCGCGTCGATCGGGGGCGGGGCGCTCAGCGCGGCGCGCTCGACCGCGAGGAGCGGACGATCGGCCTCCCGTGCGCGCGCGTCCTCCGCGGACCCCGCAGTGAGGTCCGCGAGCAGGCCCCGGAGGGTGGCTGCGCTGCTCAGTGCGAGCCTCCGGCGCGGTGTCCGCCGACCCCGAGGCCCGCGGCCTTCATCACGCCGCCCACGATCAGGCCGACCGGCACGATCGCGGCGCCGAGCCAGACGAGCGGGATCACGTTCAGGAACAGCGCCGCGGTCGCGATCGCGATCCCGATCAGCATGATGACCACGGCCGTCCAGGCCGCCGGGGAGGAGCCGTGGCCGGGCTCGTCGGTGGTGTTCGCCATGCTCGGATCCTACCGGTCCGGCCCGTCCGGCCCCTCGCCGGCCCCCGTCGGATCGGTGCCGCGGGACAACGCGTCCCACTCCGAGATCGGGTCCGTGGCCACGACGCCGTCCGCGCGGAAGCGCCTGCCGCCCGTCGTCCACCGCCGCCCGCGGATCACGACGACGAGCCCGAGCACCAGGGCGAGCACGCCGGCGATCACGGCGACGAGCGGCCAGGCCGTGCCGTGCCTCGCGACCACGAACGGGTCGACCTGGCTCACGCCGGTCGCGGTGACGATCGCGCCCTTCGTGCCTGCGGCGTCGTCGACGACGCTCGGGAACGAGACGGCGAGCACAGCGGCCGCGAGGAGCACGAGCACGACGCCGAGCACGACCCTGGCGACCCGGCCCGCGATGGTCAGCGCGATGCCGAGCGCGAGCGCGACGATCCCGAGCGGGGCGAGGGCGGGCGCCGCCGCCTGACCGGCCACGACGACGGGCGCGCGCACGCCGGTGACGGTCGCCGTCGCGAAGGTCTGGGTCGACGCGAGCACCGCGAGTGCGCCGGCGAGCAGCACCCCGAGCACGACGACGAGCCGTTCGCGTGCCGCCGTCATGCGGAGCCGACCTGCCGCATGGCGCTCGCGACCGCGACCGCCTTCAGCGGTGCGGTCGCCTTGTTCCAGCTCTCCGCCCACTCGAGCTCCGGCACCGAGTCGGCGACGAGGCCGCCGCCCGCCTGCACCCGCGCGACCCCGTCCGCGATCACGGCCGTGCGGATCGCGATCGCGAGGTCGAGAGCGCCGGCGAAGTCGAAGTAGCCGACCACGCCGCCGTACACGCCGCGGCGGGCGGGCTCGAGCGCGTCGATGATCTCGAGCGCCCGCGGCTTCGGCGCCCCGGAGAGCGTGCCGGCGGGGAACGTCGCGCGCAGCACGTCGACGGGGCCGACGCCGGGACCGGCCTCCCCCTCGACGCTGGAGGTGATGTGCATGATGTGGCTGAACCGCTCGATCCGCATGAACTCGGTCACCTCGACGGTGCCGGGCACGCACACCTTCGCGAGGTCGTTCCGCGCGAGGTCGACGAGCATGAGGTGCTCCGCGCGTTCCTTCTCGTCGACGCCGAGCTCCGCGGCGAACGCCTCGTCCGCCTCCGGCGTCGCCCCGCGGGGTCGCGACCCGGCGATCGGGTGGCTGTAGACGCGGCCGCCCTCGACCTTGACGAGCGCCTCCGGCGACGAGCCGACCACCGCGACGGGTGCGCCGTCCGGCCGCTCGTGCGCGATCAGGTACATGTACGGCGACGGGTTCAGCTGCCGCAGCACGCGGTACACGTCGAGTGGGCTGGCCGTGGTCGGCAGGTCGAACCGCTGCGCGATCACGACCTGGAACACGTCGCCGTCCCGGATGTGCGCCTTCGAGCGCTCGACGGCGGCGAGGTAGTCGTCGCGCGTCGTGCGGGCGGAGGGCTCCGGGGCGATCCCGAAGTCCACCTCGGCCAGCGACGCCTCGGTAGGCGTGCCGAGCCGACGCTCGAGCGCGTCGAGCCGGCGCTGGGCGTCGGCCCAGGCCTCGTCGGGCGACTGCGGCGCGGCGTCGTCGTTCAGGACCGTGACGATGAGCGACACGGTGCCTTCGAGGTGGTCGAACGCGACGACCTCCGACGCGAACACCATCCCGAGCTCCGGCACCGCGTAGTCCGCGGGCGGCGCGTCGGGCAGGTGCTCGAGCAGGCGGACGGCGTCCCAGCCGATGTAGCCGACGAGGCCGCCCGTGAGCGGCGGCAGCCCCGGCACACGGGGCGACGCCCAGTGCGAGTGGAGGTCGTCGAGCGCCTCGAGGTAGTCGCCCGTGATGCCGCCGCTGCCGAACGCGCGGGAGGCGGGCAGGCCCCAGTCCTGCCAGACCGGGTGGCCCTTCTGCTCGGTGAGCGCGCCGAACGCGGCGACGCCGACGAAGGAGTACCGCGACCAGATGCCGCCCTGCTCCGCGGACTCGAGCAGGAAGGAGCCGGGCCGCATCCGGCCGCCCGCGCGCATCGCGAGCTTCCGGAAGATCCCGAGCGGGGTCTCGCTGTCGGCGAAGAGCACGCGCGCGACGGGCACGACGCGACGGCCGGCCAGCAGCGACGCGAAGCCCTGCCTCGTGGTGGTGCCCGGCATGCCGGTCATGCGTGCGCTCCCGTCTCGGCGTGCACCGGGTGGGTGTCGAAGCAGGCGTGCGCGCCCGTGTGGCACGCGGGACCGACCTGCTCGACGGTCAGGAGGAGGGCGTCGGCGTCGCAGTCGAGCGCCGCACCGCGGACGAACTGGACGTGCCCCGACGTGTCGCCCTTGCGCCAGTACTCGCCTCGCGATCGGGACCAGAACACCGCCCGGCCCTCGGTGAGCGTCCTGCGCAGCGCCTCGCGGTCCATGTACCCGACCATGAGGACCTGCCGGGTCGTCTCCTCCTGCACCACCGCGGTCAGCAGCCCGTCCGGGCCGAAACGGGCGAGCGCGAGCGCCTCCTCCGGGTCGAGCACCGCCGTCATCGCACCCGCTCCGTCCTGACGACGACCCCCGCGTCCGCGAGCGCCGCCTTCACCTCGCCGATCGTGAGCTCGCCGCGATGGAACACGCTCGCGGCGAGCACCGCGTCCGCCCCGGCCGCCACGGCGGGCGCGAAGTGCTCGAGGCCGCCAGCGCCTCCTGAGGCGATCAGCGGCACCGTGCTGACCGCCCGCACCGCCTGGATGAGCCGCAGGTCGTAGCCGGCCTTCGTGCCGTCGGCGTCGATGGAGTTGAGCAGCAGCTCCCCCGCGCCGAGCGCGATGGCCCGCTCGGTCCACTCGAGCGCGTCGATGCCGGTGTTCGTCCGACCGCCGTGCGTCGTGACCGACCAGCCGGACGGGCTGCGCGGATCGTGCAGGACGTCGAGGCTGAGCACGCACACCTGGGCGCCGAAGCGGTCCGCGATCTCGGCGATCAGCTCCGGGCGGGCGATCGCCGCCGAGTTCACGCCGATCTTGTCCGCACCGGCGCGGAGGAGGGCGTCGACGTCGGCGACGCTGCGGACCCCGCCGCCGACCGTGAGCGGGACGAACACCTGCTCCGCCGTGCGGCGGACCGTGTCGAGGAGCGTGCCGCGCGCCTCCACGGTCGCCGTGACGTCGAGGAAGGTGATCTCGTCCGCGCCCTCCGCCGCGTAGCGGGCCGCGAGCTCGACGGGGTCGCCCGCGTCCGTGAGGCCCTGGAAGCGCACCCCCTTGACGACCCGGCCCGCGGCGACGTCGAGGCACGGGATGACGCGGGTCGCCAGCACCATCAGAGCCTCGCGGCGTGGATCGGGGTCACGAAGATGGCCCGCGCCCCGAGGGCGTAGAGGCGGTCCATGATCAGGTTCATCTCGGTCCGCCGCACGAGCACGCGCACGGCCGCCCACTGGGGGTCGTGGAGGGAGGTGACCGTCGGCGACTCGTACCCGGGCGCGACCGCTGCGGCCTCGTCCAGGAGGTGCCGCGGGATGTCGTAGTCGACCATGACCCACCTGCGGGCGACGAGCACGCCGTTCAGGCGGCGCTCGAGCACCTCCATGCCGTCCGCCCGCGCGGCACCGGAGATGAGGACCGCGGTCGACTCGAGGATCACGGGTCCGAAGATCTCGAGCCCCTGCGCGCGGAGCGTGGTGCCGGTCTCGACCACGTCGGCGACCGCGTCCGCGACGCCGAGCCGCACCGCGGTCTCCACGGCGCCGTCGAGGTGCACGAGGTCGGCCTCCACGCCCTCCCGCTCCAGGAACGCGCCGACGAGCCCGGTGTAGCTGGTCGCGACGCGCAGCCCCCTGAGGTCATCGAGGCCGGTGAAGCGGCCGGCGGGTCCCGCGAACCGGAACGTCGACGACGCGAAGTCGAGCGCGGCCACCTCGACCGCGGGCGAACCGGAGTCGAGCAGCAGGTCGCGGCCCGTGATGCCGACGTCGAGGGCGCCGGAGCCCACGTACGTCGCGATGTCGCGCGGCCGGAGGTAGAAGAACTCCGCGTCGTTGCGCGGGTCGGAGACGGTGAGCTCCTTGGGGTCGCGGCGGAGCCGGTAGCCGGCCTCGCCGAGCATCTGCGCGGCGGTGTCGGCGAGCGCGCCCTTGTTGGGCACGGCGATCCTCAGCATGGGGTGGTCTTCCTGGTCGGAGGCGGGCACGGACGTCTCGTCAGAGATGTCGCCACACGTCCTCGAGCGTCAGGCCCTTCGCGAGCAGGAGCACCTGCAGGTGGTACAGCAGCTGCGACGCCTCCTCCGCCAGCCGGTCGTCGCTCTCGAACTCGGCGGCCATCCAGACCTCGGCCGCCTCCTCCACGATCTTCTTGCCGATGCCGTGGACACCGGAGTCGAGCTCCGCGACCGTGCGGGAGCCGGCCGGACGGGAGGCCGCCTTCGCCGACAGCTCGGCGAACAGCCCCTCGAACGTCTTCACCCGTTCAGGCTATCGGGGTCGAGTGAGTCGGCTGGTCGTCCGCGGATCCGGAGAAATCCGCCGACACGCCGGCGGATCCGGTCCGGAGGCGGGGTGTCGCGCAGGATCTCCGGATCCGCGAGCCTCGGGTCAGGCCTGGGCGAGGGCGCGGAGGCGCTGCACCGCCGCGTCGGGGTCGTCGGCGCCGAACACGGCGCTGCCGGCGACGAAGGTGTCGGCGCCGGCCGCGGCCGCGGTCCCGATCGTGTCCGCGGCGATGCCGCCGTCGACCTGCAGCCACACGTCCCGGTCGCCGATCGCGGCGCGCACCTCCCGCACCTTGTCCATCAGCTCGGATCGGAACGACTGGCCGCCGAAGCCGGGCTCGACCGTCATCACGAGCACCTGATCGAACTCGCCGAGCGACGCCAGGTACGGGCCGGCGTCCGTCGCCGGCTTCAGCGCGATGCCGGCCCTGGCGCCCGCCCTCCTGATGGCCCGCGCGGTCGCGACCGGATCCTGCGCGGCCTCCGCGTGGAAGGTGACGGTGTGAGCGCCGGCCTCCGCGTATCCGGGAGCCCATCGGTCGGGATCGTCGATCATGAGGTGCACGTCGAGCGGCAGCGCGCTCACCTGCGCGAGCCGCTGCACCATCGGCAGCCCGAACGTGAGGTTCGGCACGAAGTGGTTGTCCATCACGTCGCAGTGCACGAGGTCCGCGGAGGGGATGCGCTCGATCTCGCGCGCGAAGGACGCGAAGTCGGCGGACAGGATGCTCGGCTCGATGCGGACGACCACTGGAGGACCCTACGGGACGCTCCGAGCGCGCGGCTCGGACGGCCATACGCTGAACCGACCGGAGGCACGGATGGCGGGCAGGAGCATCGAGCGGGGCGGCCCGCACGCGTGGGCGGACGCCGTCCGCGCCGTGCAGCGGGGCGCGGACGCGGACGCGACCGCCGACCGCCTGCTCGGGCTGCTGCGCGACCGCGAGCTGCTCGGGCTGCTCGACGGGGACGCGCCCGGCTGGATGCTCCCGCTCATCCCCCTCCTGCAGCCCCGGCGACCGTTCACGGCGGGCGCGATCCCGCGGCTCGGGATCCCTGGGGTCCGCTTCACCGACGGCGCGCGGGGGGTCGTGCTCGGCCGCGCCACCGCGTTCCCGGTCGCCATCGCGCGCGCGGCGGCCTGGGATCCCGAGCTGGAGGAGCGGGTCGGCGTCGCGATCGGGCTGGAGGCGCGGGCGAGCGGCGCCAACTACGCCGCCTCCGTGTGCGTGAACCTGCTGCGGCACCCCGCATGGGGCCGGGCGCAGGAGTGCTACGGCGAGGATCCGCTGCTCACCGGCGTGCTCGGGTCCGCGACGACGCGCGGACTCCGGCGGAACGTCATGGCGTGCGTGAAGCACTTCGCCCTGAACTCGATGGAGGACGCGCGCTTCGAGGTCGACGTCGACGTCGACGAGCACGCGCTCCACGAGGTGTACCTGCCGCAGTTCCGCGCGACGATCGACGCGGGGGCGGACTCGATCATGACGGCCTACAACCGGATCCGCGGGGAGTACGCCGACGTGAACCGGCCGCTGCTCACCGGTGTGCTGCGGGAGGAGTGGGGGTTCCGCGGCTTCACGACGAGCGACTGGGTGTTCGGCACCCACGCCGCGGTCGACAGCCTCGCCGCGGGCCTCGACGTGGAGATGCCGCTCCGGCTCATCCGGGCCCGCCGGCTGCCGCGCGCGGCGCGGTCGGGCCGGCTGCCGCGCGCGCTGGCGGAGGAGGCCGGGCGCCGCATCCTCCGCACCTGCCTGCTCCATGCCGCGCAGCGCGACCGGGCCGAGCCGGCACGGACGGTCATCGCCTCGCCCGAGCACCGCGCGCTCGCCAAGGAGGCGGCCGTCGCCGCGGCCGTGCTGCTGCGCAACGAGCGGATCGACGGGCGCCCGCTGCTGCCGCTCCCGCCCGACATCGGCTCCGTGGCCGTGATCGGCGCCGCGGCGGCTCGCCCGAACCTGGGCGACCACGGCTCGTCGCGAGTGCGGCCCCCGACGGCGGACACGCCGCTCGACGCCCTCCGCGCCGCGCTCCCGGCCGCCGATGTGTGCTGGGACGCGGGCCGGGACGAGCGGACGGCGACCGCGCTCGCGCGGGACGCGGACGCGGCGGTGGTCGTCGTCGGCTACGACCAGCACGACGAGGGCGAATCCGTCGTCACCGGCCGGGTCGACGTCGGGGTGCTCGGCTCGGTGTTCCGACGCGGGCCCCTGCGGCCGGTCGTCGTGGGGCTCGCGCACCTCGCGGCCCGGTTCGTGCGCGGCGGCGACCGGGAGCGGCTCACCCTCCGCCCGCACGACGAGTCGCTCATCCAGGCCGTGGCAGCGGCCAATCCGCGCACCGTCGTGGTGCTGATCGGCGGCAGCGCGATCCTGACCGAGTCGTGGCGCGACCGCGTGCCCGCGGTCCTCCTCGCCTGGTACGGCGGCATGGCCGGCGGCGCCGCGATCGCGGACGTGCTCACCGGCGCGGCCGAGCCGGGCGGCCGCCTGCCGTTCGCGATCCCCACCGACGCCGCGCACCTGCCGCCGTTCCGCCGGCTGGCGCGCCGGGTCGTCTACGACGACCGCTGGGGCCAGCGCCGGCTCGACGCGGACGGCCACCCGGCCGCCCACCCGTTCGGCTGGGGACTCGGCTACACCGACTTCGCGCTGACCTGGGAGGGGCACCGCTTCGACGACGGCGGCGGCGAGGCGCAGGTCCGCGTCGAGAACGTCGGGGCCCGGGCCGGGACGACGGTCATGCAGCTCTACGGCGCCGACGTGTCGCGCGACCGGCCCGTGGCGCAGCTGCTCGGCTTCGCGAAGGTCCGCCTCGACGCCGGCGCATCCTCGACGGTGCGGGTCGCCATCGACGCCCGGCCGACCCTCGAGCGGGACCCGGAGACGCGGACGTGGGGGCCGCGGAGCGGCGACTGGCGGGTGCTCGCAGCGCAGCACGCGCCGTCGGACTGGAGCGCGGCCGTCCCCCTCCGCTGAGCGTTCGCGGATCCGCAGAAACCGGCCGACACCCCGCGATACCCCCTCCAGGGTCAGCCGGTCGCCGAGGAACTGCGGATACGCCAGACCCGGGTCAGACCCGGCGCCCCCGGTC
>NZ_JBQCGC010000036.1:0-32925 GCF_051956055.1 Amnibacterium sp. | reverse complement strand
TCGGCCCCCGGCCGGCCGCCTAGGTCTTCCCGTTGGCCGTGACCGGGCGCCGCTTCCCCGGCCCCGCCGGGGGGCGCCCGCCCGCCGGGCGGGGCGCCCTTCGGCGCTTCATCGGCCTCGCGACTCCGCGGCGCGGTAGGCGGCGATGAGGTCGTCCACGCGGCCGGGCCACGGGGCCCCGTGGCCGGGGATCACCCAGTCCACGTCGAGGCCGCTGAGCGCGTCGAGCGATGCGGACGAGGCGGCCTGGTCGTCCGTGAACGGCGCCGGCTGCGGGCCCGTGCGGCCCGTCAGGACATGCCGCGTCGTCAGCTCGTCGCCCACGAACACCGCGCGGATCGCCGGCACGTGGACCGCGATGCTGCCGGGCGAGTGCCCGGGCATGCCGATCACGCGGGGGGCGCCCGGCAGCGGGAGCACGTCGCCGTCGGCGACCCGCTCCACCGCCGTGAGGGGCGGGACGCGGAATCCGCCCTTCGTCGCCGCGTATGCGAGGAAGCCGAGCATCGGGCCGATCCGCTTCGCGTCCTTCGGGGTGGCGGGCGGCTTCGCGCCCATGGCCCGGTCCGCGTCCTCCGCACCGATGAACACGGGGATGCCGAGCTCCTTCCTGACGCGTTCGGCGAAGCCGACGTGGTCGGTGTCGCCGTGCGTGAGCACGATCCCGCGGAGGTCGGTGAGCGCCCTGCCCATCGCGGTGAGCTCACGCCGCAGATCCCGGTAGTGACCGGGCAGTCCTGCGTCGATGAGGGTGATGCCGTCGTCCGTGACGACCAGGTGCGCGGCGACGAGGTCGTTGCCGAACCGGTGGAGACCGGGGGAGAGTTCCATGATGGCTAAGATAATTAGCCATGAACCCGATCGCAAGGAGGGGCTGATGCCGGCACCGGCGAGGACCGGACGGGAGCAGATCGTCGAGGCCGCGTCGATGCTGCTCGACGAGGGCGGCGCCGACGCCGTGACCATGCAGGCGGTCGCCGACCGCGTCGGCGTGCGGTCCCCGTCCCTCTACAAGCACGTGCGTCACCGCTCGGACCTGCTCGCGGCGGTCGTGCACGCCGCCGTCGACGAGGTGACGGACGGGCTCGCGGCGGTCCGGGTCGACGGCGACGCCCGGGCCTCGATCGTCGCGCAGGTGGACGCCATGCGCCGGTTCGCCCGCGCCAGGCCTCACGCCTACGCGCTGGTGATGGGGGCCGCGCCCGGCCAGCCGCGACCGACGCCGGAGGCCATGCGCGCGAGTCTCCGCTTCCTCCTCGCCGCGACCGGCGAGCTCGCCGGCGAGGCGCATGCGCTCGACGCCGCCCGGCTCGTCGTCGCGTGGGCGAACGGGTTCATCACCATGGAGCTCGCGGACGCGCTGCAGATGGGCGGCGACATCGACGAGGCATGGCGGTGGGGTCTCGCGCGGATCGTCGCGGCGATCGGCGGCTGATCACAGCCAGCGGCGCAGCTGTGCCCGCTCCTGATGACGGCGCTCCGCCTGACGGCCGATGCGGTCCGCGAGTCGGGGGTAGCGGTCCATCACCGCCTGCTGGCGTGCCAGCTGGTCGAGGCGCTGGTAGTAGCGGGCCGGGCTCATGCCCAGCCGGTGGAGGATCGCGTCGTTCTTGAGGCCGGTGCGGCGAGGGTGGGTGTCCTCGAACTCGAGCAGCCGGATGTCCGCGTGGGTCAGCATGCCGAAAGTGTGTTCGACCCCTCCGACATCGGTTCGGGACGCACTCGTCCTCCCTTCCCGGGCTGACAGGGGATGTCGCGACCCCGACCGGGCGCGGCGCCCGTCCCCGCCGGTTCGGCCGGTGCGCCGGATCCGCGCAGCGGGCGCCCGGCGCATCCCTACCCTGGAGGGATGAGCGTGACGGAGGGCGTGCGACCGGCGGTCCACGCCGGAGCCCTGACCGACGACGAGGTCGCGGCGATCCGCTCCGAGTTCCCGATCCTCGCCGAGCCGGGGCTCGTCTACCTCGACTCCGGCGCCACGAGCCAGAAGCCGCGTGCGGTCCTCGACGCCGAGCTGCGGTACCTGGAGCACGCGAACGCGGCTGTGCACCGGGGTGCGCACCTGCTCGGGTCGGAGGCGACCGACCGGTTCGAGGACGCGCGGGCGACCGTCGCCGCGTTCATCGGCGCGGCCGAGGACGAGATCGTCTGGACCTCGAGCGCGACCGCGGCGCTGAACACCGTCGCCTATGCGATCGGCAACGCCTCGGCCGGGCGTGGCGGCAGCGAGGCCGACCGCTTCCGGCTCCGGCAGGGCGACGAGATCGTCGTCACCGAGCTCGAGCACCACGCGAACCTCATCCCCTGGCAGGAGCTCGCGGCCCGCACCGGTGCGACGCTCAGGTGGATCCCCGTCGACGACGCGGGCGCGCTGCGGATGGACGAGGCGGCCAGGATCATCGGCCCCGCGACCCGGGTGCTGGCGTTCAGCCACGTGTCCAACGTGCTCGGAGCGGTGAACCCGGTCGAGGAGCTCGTGGCCCTCGCGCGGGCGGTCGGGGCCGTCACCGTGCTGGACGCCTGCCAGTCCGTTCCGCACCTGCCGGTCGACGTGGCGGCGCTGGGCGTGGACCTCGCGGCGTTCTCCGGCCACAAGATGCTCGGTCCGACGGGGATCGGCGTCCTGTACGGACGCCGCGCGGTGCTGGACGCCCTGCCGCCCTTCCTCACGGGCGGTTCCATGATCACCACGGTGACCATGGAGCACGCGGAGTACCTGCCCGCCCCGCAGCGGTTCGAAGCCGGCACGCAGCCCGTCTCCCAGGCCATCGGCCTCGGCGAGGCGGTGCGCTACCTGGAGAGGGTCGGCATGCCTCGGGTCGCCGCCCACGAGGCGGAGCTCGGCGCCCGGCTGGCCGCCGGACTCGCGGCGACCGACGGGGTGCGGCTCCTCGGACCGGCGCCGGGCGCGCCGCGCATCGGGCTCGCGGCCTTCGTCGTCGAGGGCGTGCACGCGCACGACGTCGGCCAGTTCCTCGACGACCGCGGCATCGAGGTCCGGGTCGGGCACCACTGCGCCCAGCCCCTCCACCGCCGGCTGGGGATCACCGCCTCCACCCGGGCCAGCGCGGCCGTGCACACGACGCGCGACGAGGTCGACGCGCTGCTCGAGGGCGTCCGCAACGCCGTCGCGTTCTTCGGGGTGCGGTCGTGAGCGGCGCGCTCGGCGGCCTGTACCAGGAGGTCATCCTCGACCTCGCCAGGCACCCGCACGGGAAGGGGCTGGAGGACGGGGCCGCCGCCTCCTCCCATCAGGTCAACCCGACGTGCGGGGACGAGATCACCCTGCAGCTCCACCTCGACGGTGAGCGCATCGACCGCATCCGGTGGGAGGGCGACGGCTGCGCGATCTCGCAGTCGTCGGCCTCGATCCTCGCGGACCTGGCGCCCGGGCTCACGCCCGAGGAGCTCGAGCTCCGGATCGACGCGTTCCGGACCGCGATGCGGTCCAAGGGGCGGATCGAGCCGGACGAGGACCTGCTCGGCGACGCGGTCGTGCTGGGCGGGGTCTCCCGCTACACCGCGCGCGTGAAGTGCGCGATGCTCGCATGGGTGGCCGCGGAGGACGCCCTCCGCCGCCGCTGACGTGCATTTCGAAGGGGTTTCTGCCTGGCGAAGCCGCGCAGAAACCCCTTCAAAATGAACAGAACACGGAGTGCATTTCGAAGGGGATTCTGCGCGGTCCGGCGTGCAGGATCCCCTTCAAAACGAACCGAGGGCGAGGCCGAGCGCGCCTGCGGCGACGGACAGGATCAGGACGCCGAGGCCGTAGGCCAGGGAGGCCGCGTACCGGCGCTGCCCGATGAGCCGGACCGTCTCCACGCTCGCGGTGCTGAACGTGGTGTACCCGCCGAGCAGCCCCGTGCCGAGGACGAGCAGCGCGGCCGCGGGCAGCCCGTGCGCAGCGAGCCCGGTGAGGAGGCCGAGCAGGAACGAGCCCGAGACGTTGATGATCGCGGTGCCCCAGGGCAGGCGCGCGCCGATGCGGTCGCGGAGCAGACCGTCCACGACGAAGCGGACGATGGCGCCGGCCCCGCCGGCGACGGCGAGCGGGAGCAGGAGCAGCGGGCTCACCGGCGCGCCCCGATCGCGATGCCGGCCCAGGACGCGACCGCACCGAGGAGCACCGAGCCGACCGCGTACGCGATGCCGATCCCGGCGTGGCCGCCCTGCAGCAGCAGCGCGGTCCCGATCGCGAGCGTGCTGTACGTGGTGAAGCCGCCGCAGAAGCCCGTGCCCGCGCCCAGCCGGACGAGGCGCCTGCCGCCCGCGTCGGGGCCGCCGCGCACGAGCCGCTCGAGCAGCAGCCCGAGCACGAACGCGCCGACCACGTTCACGACGACGATCGCGATCGGCAGGCCGCCGACGGCCGGGATCGCCACCGACACGCCCTCCCGGGCCGCGGTCCCGACGGCGCCGCCGAGACCGACGACGACGACCATGGCGGGCCGGAGGTGGACGGGGCGCGGTCGGGATTCGGTCATGCGGGCTCCGGATGTCGTCGAGGGACGGCAGGGGCCATCAGCATCTCCGCGGTTCCGGCGTCCATCCGCCGAGGCGAGCTCCATCGCCTCGATCAGGCTATCGGGCGGCTGGCAGGATCGTCGGATGCCACGGTTCGACGTCGTCGAGGCCACCATCGCCCGGGTCCGCACTGCGCTCGAGACCGGCCGGACGACCAGCGTCGAGCTCGTCACCGCGTCCCTGGCGCGCATCGAGGCGTACGACCGGGGCGGCATCCGGCTGAACGCCGTGGTGGTGCCGAACCCCGACGCGCTCGCCGAGGCCCGTGCGAGCGACGAACGGCGTTCGGCGGGCGCGACGCTCGGTCCGCTCGACGGCGTGCCGTACACCGCGAAGGACAGCTACGCGGTCCGCGGGCTGACGGTGGCCGCGGGGTCGCCGGCCTTCGCGGGGCTCGTCGCGCAGCGCGACGCGTTCACGATCGATCGGCTGCGGGCCGGCGGCGCGATCTGCCTGGGGCTGACGAACATGCCGCCGATGGCGAACGGCGGCATGCAGCGGGGCCTCTACGGGCGCGCGGAGAGCCCGTACCGCGCCGAGTGGCTCACCGCGGCGTTCGCCTCCGGCTCGTCGAACGGCTCCGGCACCGCGACCGCGGCGAGCTTCGCGGTGTTCGGCCTGGGGGAGGAGACGTGGTCGTCGGGCCGCGCGCCCGCATCGAACAACGGGCTCGTCGCGTACACGCCCTCGCGCGGGGTGATCTCCGTCCGGGGCAACTGGCCGCTCGTGCCGACCATGGACGTCGTCGTGCCGCACACCCGCTCGGTCGCGGATCTCCTCGAGGTGCTCGACGTGATCGTCGTGCCGGACGAGGAGCCGGTCGGTGACTTCTGGCGCATGCAGCCGTGGGTGGCGATCCCGCCGGTCGCGGCGCTGCGGCCACCCTCCTACCGGGAGCTCGCGGGCGCCGTCGGCCTCGGCGGCCTCCGGCTCGGCGTGCCGCGCCGGTACGTCGGGGCGGATCCGGGCATCCCCACCCGCCCATCGGTGCTCGAGCGCTGGCGGATCACCCGCGAGCGGCTGGAGGCGCACGGTGCGACGGTCGTCCCGATCGAGCTGTCCGCCGTGACCCGGTACGAGCAGGGCGTCCGCGGCGGTCAGGCAGGGCTCGTCGACCACGGGTTCGTGCCCGCGGACTACCTGGAGCGCGAGCTCTGGGACCTCTCGATCTGGAGCTGGGACCTGTTCCTCGCCGCGAACGGCGACCCCGCGCTGCACCGGCTGGCCGACGTGGACGGCCCGCGGATCTTCCCGCGGCCGGAGGGCGCCCTGCCGGACCGGTACGGCGACGCGGACCTCGACCTCGCCGAGTACGTGGAGCGCGCGAAGCAGGGGGTGCCGGACCTGCTCGGGATCCCGTCGATCCCGGAGGGGGTCCGCGGGCTGGAGCGGGCCCGCGCGGCCTGGCTCGATCCGGAGCTCGACGCGCTGGACCTCGACGCGGTCGTCTTCCCGGCGGTCGCCGACGTGGGGCCAGCGGACGCCGACGTGGACCCGGCCTCGGCCGACCTCGCGTGGCGCGACGGCACCTGGGTCGCCAACGGCAACCTCGTGATCCGGCACCTCGGCATCCCGACGGTCACGGTGCCGATGGGGCTGATGGCGGACATCGGCATGCCCATCGGGCTGACCATCGCGGGCCGGGCGTGGGACGACGCGCGGCTGCTGGCGATCGCGGCCGCGATGGAGTCGGCGGGCGTCAGCGAGCGCCACGCTCCGCCGCGCACCCCGCCGCTCTGATCGTCAGCCCGCCCTGAGGACCCGCGGCTGGAGGTGGATCGGGTCGGTGCGGTCGTCGTCGAGCGCGAGGTCGACCGCGAACCGGGCGAGGCCGCCCACCGCGCGCACGAGCCCGACGAACGCGGGCAGGGCCGGAGCCGGCTGGTCGGGAGCGACCAGCACCGACTGCTCGAAGGCCGCGAGGGCCTGTCGCAGCTCGCTCTCCGGGGTCCTCCGCGTCGCCTTCATGTCGACACGACGGTACGGATGCCCCGGGAACGGGGGGTGAACCCGGGTCGGCGTGTTCGCGAACCGGGCTCCCGGAACACGGAGCAGGGGACCCGGCGTACCGGATCCCCCGCTCGTGCACGGTGCTGCGGTCAGTCCCGCGGGACCTCGCCGCGCCAGGCGCCCGTCTCCGAACCGCTGCGCTCGATGAACTCCTTGAAGTGCTCGAGGTCCTTCTTCACGCTGCGGTCGTCGAACCCGAGCACCTGCCCGGCCTTCTCGACGGCGCCCTCCGGCGCCCAGTCGATCTGGACCGTGACCCGCGACGACGTGTCGGAGAGCTTGTGGAAGGTCACGACGCCCGCGTTCGTGGTGCCGTCCGTGCTCTTCCACGCGACGCGCTCGTCCGGGTGCTGCTCGGTGATCACCGCATCGAACTCGCGCTCGACCCCACCGACCTTGACCTTCCAGTGGTGGTGCGTGTCGTCGACCTGCCGGATCGACTCGACGAAGCTCAGGAACTCGGGGAAGGACTCGAACTGCGTCCACTGGTTGTACGCGGTGTCGACCGGGACGTCGACGTCGATGGTCTCGATGACCTGCGCCATGTGGTGCTCCTCTCGTGGCAACCCCACGACCGTACGGACGCCGCCTGGACGTCGTGAAGGAGCGCGCTGTACGTCCGATCCAAGTCCACTGTGGGCGTTCCGGCGGAGTGGGGTCAGCGGTGCCGCATCTCCCGGCCGGCCTGGATGGCGTCGGCCGCACGGACGAGCGCGAGGTGCGACAGCGCCTGCGGGGTGTTCCCCGCCTGCCTGCCCCCCTGCACGTCGTACTCCTCCGACAGCAGCCCGACGTCGTTCGCGAAGCCGCACAGCCGGTCCATGAGGGCGACGGCGTCGTCGTGCCTGCCGCTCACGGCGTACTGCTCGACGAGCCAGAAGCTGCACGCGAGGAACGGGTACTCGCCGGGCGTGAGCCCGTCGTCCGCGTGCTGCGTCCGGTACCGCATCACCAGGCCGTCCGGCATCAGGTCCTGCTCGATCGCCGCGACCGTGCCGAGCATCCGCGGATCGGTCGCCTTCACGTACCCGACCTGGGCCAGGATCAGCAGGGAGGCGTCCACCTCCTTCGACCCGTAGGTCTGCACGTAGGTGTTCCGCTCCTTGTCGAACCCGTGCTCCTCGATCTCCTGCTCGATGCGGCTCCGCAGCTCCTGCCAGCGCGCGACCGGGCCGTCCAGCCCGAAGCGCTCGTGCGCCTTGATCGCGCGGTCGAACGCGGCCCAGACCATCACGCGGGAGTGCGTGAAGTACTGCTCGGCGCCGCGCATCTCCCAGATCCCGCTGTCCTTGCGCTGCCAGTTCTGCTCGGTGAACTGCATCAGCGCCCGCTGCACCGGCCAGGCGTGCCGCACCTCGGGCACGCCCCGCTCGCGCGCCTCCTGCAGCGCCACCATCACCTCGCCGATCACGTCGGCCTGGAACTGGGTCACCGCGCCGTTGCCGATGCGGACGGGGGAGGAGCCCTCGTATCCGGGCAGGCTCGTCAGCTCCCGCTCCGCCAGGTCCCGCTCGCCTGCGAGCCCGTACATGATCTGCACGTCCGCCGGGTCGCCCGCGACGGCGCGGACCAGCCAGCGTCCCCAGGCCTGCGCCTCCTCCTGGTAGCCGTGGTTGATGAGCACGGAGAGGGTCAGGGAGGCGTCGCGCAGCCAGGTGTACCGGTAGTCCCAGTTGCGCTCGCCGCCGAACCGCTCGGGGAGGCTCGTGGTCGCGGCCGCCGCGATGCCGCCCGTGTCCTCGTGGGTGAGCGCGCGCAGCACGATGAGGGACCTGAGGACGAGCTCGTGATAGCGGCCCTGATGGGAGATGCCGCTCGTCCACCCGTCCCACCAGGCCTTCGACGAGTGCATGAGCCCGTCCACGTCGATCGGCTCCGGGGGCTCGCGGTACGACGGGTACCAGGTGAGCACGACGTCGACGGTCTCGCCCTCGGTCACCGTGAACGTGCCCGTGTGCGACTCGCCGTGCGCGTGGAGGCGCGGCCCCCGCACCACGACCGCGTCCGGCCCCGCCGTCGCGACGATGCCGTGCCCCGGCTCGCCCTGGAGCTGGTGGACCCACGGCACGGCCCTCGCGTAGTCGAACCGGATCCGCAGGTCCTGCCGCATCTCGACGCGCCCTCGCACGCCCGTCACCCGCCGGATGATGTCCGCGCTCCGGTTCCCGTGCGGCATGAAGTCGGTGACCTCGACCTCGCCGTCCGCGGTGCTCCAGCGGGTGACGAGCATGAACGTGTTCTCGATGTAGGAGCGCGTGGCGGCGGCGTCCTGCGCCTCCGGCGCGAGCAGCCAGCGGCCGTGCGTCTCGTCGCCCAGCAGCGCGCCGAACATGCTCGGCGAGTCGTACCGCGGGAAGCAGAGCCAGTCGATGCTGCCGTCCCTGCCGACGAGCGCCGCCGAGTGGCAGTCGCTGATCATCGCGTAGTCCTCGATCGGTAGGGGCATGACACCGATCCTGGCCGCCTCCGCCTGCACTTTTCCTTCTCCCGGCATCCGGGTGCCGCCGTCGGCATACTGGGCGGCGGTCGGCCCATCGGCCGGGGGAGGATGTCATGACGGCGAACGGTGATCGGGGTGCGGCGCGGCCGCTGATCGGGGTGACCGGGTCCCTGGAGCGCGCGGTGCAGGGGCAGTGGGACGTGCGGTACGGCCTGGTGCCCGAGACGTACCTGCTCGCGGTCGCCGAGGGCGGCGGCATGCCCGTCGTGCTGCCGCCGCAGGCCTTCGGGGCCGCGGACGTCGACCGGGTGCTCGACGCGATCGACGGCCTCGTCGTGTCCGGCGGCGCCGACGTCGAGCCGGCCCGCTACGGCGAGGCCGCCGACCCGCGGACCGATGCGCCGCAGCGCGACCGCGACGACTGGGAGCTCGCGCTGCTCCTCGGCGCCGTGGCGCGGCGGATGCCCGTGCTCGCGATCTGCCGCGGCGTGCAGGTGCTGAACGTCGCGCTCGGCGGGTCGCTCGTGCAGCACCTGCCGGACGTCTCGGATGAGCACCACGGCGGCGTGCCGGGCGGGTTCAGCCCGACGGACGTCCGCATCGTCGGCGGCACACTCGTGCGCGACGTGCTCGGCCCGGTCGGGGACCGTCTCACCGTCCCGTGCCACCACCACCAGGCGATCGACCGGCTCGCCGACGGGCTCGAGGTCGCTGCGCGCTCGGCCGGCGGCGTGATCGAGGCGGTGGAGCTGCCCTCGTGCCCGTTCGTCGTGGGCGTGCAGTGGCACCCCGAGCAGGACGAGGCCGACCGCCGGCTCTTCGCCGCGCTCGCCCGCGCGGCCTCCTGACGCCCTCGGGCGGCCAAGGAGCGCCGTCCAAGCCCTATGCGGCACGATGGGCGGCCGCAACGACGCGCTCATCGACGGGGGAGCGACGCGCCTCCCGGGGAAAGGAGCCACCGTGCAGCTCGCCGGCATCTGGGCGGACATCGTCGGCCCGTTCTGGACGCGCCTCGCCGCGTTCGTCCTCATCGGAGCGGTCATCGCGGTGATCGCCGCCGGGATCCTCGGCGCCGTCTTCCGCGTCGTCGGACGGCGGAGGGGGTGGCCGGACCGGGCGGTCGAGCGCCTCCGATGGCCGTTCCGGTGGCTGCTGCTCGCGATCGCCGTCTGGATCGCGGCGACGAGCGCGTTCGTCGGCAGCGGCCCGGCCGTCATCGGCTACAAGACGCCGGTCGACCGGACCCTGAACATCCTGGTCATCGCGCTCGCCGCCTGGTTCGTCGCGACCGTGGTCTCGCTCGTCGTCGATCTCACCCTCGCGCGCTACCGCACGGACGTGGCGGACAACCGGGTCGCCCGCCGGATCCGCACCCAGGTGCTCGTCATCCGGCGGGTCGCGGTCGCGGTCATCGTCATCATCGCGCTCGCGTCGAGCCTGCTGGTCTTCCCGGCGGCGCGGGCCGCTGGGGCGTCGCTGCTCGCCTCCGCCGGCGTGGTCTCGATCATCGCCGGCCTCGCCGCGCAGTCCACGCTCGGCAACGTGATCGCCGGCATGCAGCTCGCCTTCTCGGGCGCGATCCGGGTCGACGACGTCGTGATCGCCAACGGGGAGTGGGGCCGCATCGAGGAGATCACGCTCACCTACGTCGTGCTCCACGTGTGGGACGACCGGCGCCTCGTGCTGCCCTCCACGTACTTCACGACCACGCCGTTCGAGAACTGGACCCGCACCTCCAGCCAGCTCATGCAGGCGGTCGAGTTCGACCTCGACTGGCGGGTCGAGCCCGTCGCGATGCGCGAGGAGATGCACCGGATCCTCGCCCGCACGAAGCTCTGGGACGGCCGGGTCGCCGTGCTGCAGGTGACCGACGCGATCGGCGGCATGGTGCACGTGCGGATCCTCGTCACCGCGGTCGACGCCCCGACCCTCTTCGACCTGCGCTGCTTCGTGCGGGAGGAGATGATCGCCTGGCTGCACGAGCACCAGCCCGCGGCGCTCCCGCGGACCCGGGTGCTGATGACGGAGCCGGAGGCCCCGCCCGCCCGGCGCACCGGGCACGACGGGGAGCAGCGCGACGACCGCGAGCTCTTCGGCGGCTCGGCGGAGGCGGACGCCCGCGGCAAGGATTTCACCGGCCCGGTGGCGACCCACACCCCCTCCCGCCCCTGAGGCGGACGGGAGACGTCGTCCTCCGACGCTCAGCGCGACGGGAGCCGGCTGGTCACCGGATCACTTCTTGGACTTCTTCTTCGCGTTCTTCAGCTTCGGGCCGGGGGCCACGCGCTGCGCGTCCGGGTCGAGCGACTCCTTGCGCACCGTGCCGATCGCGACGACCAGCGTGAGGGCCCAGGCGATCCAGGTGAGGTAGGTGCGCCAGTCCGTGGGGTTCCTCCTGCCCTGGCGCAGCGCCGAGATGCCCGAGAAGACGGAGGAGATGATCGCGCCGTTGAGGAGGTACTTGCGCAGGGTGCCCATGGACCCGGGAGCTTATTGGGCCCGACATCGGCGTCCACTGTGTTTCCGCTGATGCCGCCCGGAAAGGGCGCATCGCTCCTGACCGATCGTGCAGTACGCTGACCGATCGTGCAGGACAGGACCCGGGATCTCGGCGGCTCGGCCCCGCTGCTGCAGTCGGCGCTGAAGCAGTTCGCCGCGGTCGGGTTCGACGGCGCCTCCCTGCAGCGCATCGCCGCCGATGCGGGCCTGTCCAAGTCGAGCGTGCTCTACCACTTCGCCAGCAAGGAGGCGCTGCTCGACGCCGCCCTCCGGCCGGCCGTCGAGGACCTCGCGGTCCTCGTCGAGGAGATGGTGGCGCTCGCCGACGACGCGAGCCGGCGCGCGTTCCTCGTCCGCTTCGTCGACTACCTGTACGAGCACCGGCTCGCGATCGCGGTCATCTTCAACCACGGGCAGGCGCTCCACGGCCACGCCGTGGTGGACGAGGCGGACGCGCTCGTGCGCGACCTGGCCGAGCGGCTGAAGCCCGACGGCTCCGCCGACCGGAGCATGCTGCGCTTCGGCGTGGCGCTCTCCGGGGCCGCGTTCATGCTCGTCGCCGCCGACCGGTGGTCGTTGAACCACGTGCCCGACGAGGAGGTGCGCGCCGAGCTCATCGACGTCCTCGGCGAGTTCGTCCTCGGCCCCTCCGCCGCTCAGCCCGCCTGACCCCATCCCACCGCGCGACACCGCCGTCGCACCGAACCTGACCATCGATCGAGGACGGCACCATGACCGCGTTCCTGTACCGGCTCGGCCGGATGAGCCATGCGCACCCCTGGCGGGTGCTCGCCGCCTGGCTGCTCATCGTGCTCGCCGTGGCCGGCGCCGGGTTCGGCTTCGGCGGCAAGCTGAGCGACGGGTTCACGATCCCGGGCACGGAGTCGCAGAACGCGCTCGACCGGCTCGACGCCGTCTTCCCGCAGGCGGCCGGGGCGAGCGCGCAGGCGGTGATGGTCGCACCGGCGGGCAGCAGGGTCGACTCCGGCGCCGCGCGCACGGCCGTGGACGACACGATCTCGGCGATCAAGCGGATCGACGGCATCGAGACCGTCAGCAGCCCCTTCAGCCAGTACTCGGTCGACGCCGTCTCGAAGGACCACCGCGCCGCGATCGTGTCGGTGCAGTTCTCCACGCCCCAGTCCGGCGTGAAGAGCGCGACGCTCGACGCGCTGCAGCGGACCGCGTCCATCGGTGAGCACGCCGGCATGAAGGTCGCGTTCACCGGGCAGGTGTTCCAGCAGACCGCCTTCGGCCCGTCGATCACGGAGGTGTTCGGCCTCGTCTTCGCGGCCGTGGTGCTCATCCTCACGTTCGGTTCGCTGCTCGCAGCCGGCATGCCGCTGATCAGCGCGATCGTCGGTGTGCTGCTCTCCGTGGCGGCCCTGATGTTCTCCGCGAACTTCACGGACGTGGCGAGCGCGAGCCTCACGCTCGCGCTCATGCTCGGCCTCGCGGTCGGCATCGACTACGGGCTGTTCGTCATCTCGAAGTACCGCGACCAGCTCGCGCTCGACGTGCCGATCGAGGAGGCGCTGCCCAAGGCGGTCGCCACCGCGGGCACCGCGGTCGTGTTCGCCGGGACCACGGTCATCATCGCGCTGCTCGGGCTGCTCATCGTCCGCATCCCGTTCCTCAGCGTGATGGGCGTCGGCGCCGCGTTCGCCGTCTTCCTCGCCGTCTGCGGCTCCACCACCCTCCTGCCCGCGGTGCTCGCGCTCGCCGGGCGCCGGCTCGTCCCCAAGCCGGGCGCGCGCCTCCGGGAGCGGGCCCGCGCGGCCGCCGAGGGACGCACGCACACCCTCGGTTCCCGGTGGGGCGCGCTGATCGAGAAGGTGCCCGCGCTGTTCCTCGTCGTCGTGATCGCGGGCCTCGCGGTCCTCGCGATCCCCGCCGCGTCGATGCGCCTGGCCCTGCCGACGAACGGCACGGAGGCGCCCGGCACCGGCCCGCGGGTGGCCTACGACCTCACGACGCAGTACTTCGGCGAGGGCCGCAACGGCCCGCTGCTGCTGCTCGTCGACATCACCCAGAACAACGCCTTCATGACGGACCTGGGGAGGATCCGCGACCGGATCGCCGCGCTGCCCGACGTGCAGGCCGTGAGCAAGGCCACCCCCAACGAGACGCTCGACACCGCGATCATGCAGGTGATCCCGAAGTCGGGGCCGACCTCCGACCGGACCATCGCGCTCGTCAAGCAGATCCGTGGCATGTCCGGCGGCTTCGACCGGCAGTACAAGCTGCCCGTCTCCGTGACCGGCTCCACCGCGGTGCAGATCGACATCTCGGACCGGCTCGGCAACGCGCTGATCCCGTTCGTGCTCGTCGTCGTCGGCCTGTCGGTGATCCTGCTGATGGCCGTGTTCCGGTCCCTCGTCGTCCCGCTCAAGGCCGCGGTCGGGTTCCTGCTGTCGCTCTCCGCGAGCGTCGGCGCGACCGTCGCCGTGTTCCAGTGGGGCTGGGGCGCGAACCTGCTCGGCATCGAGCCGGGGCCGCTGCTCAGCTTCCTGCCCATCCTCGGCGTCGCGATCATGTTCGGTCTGTCGATGGACTACGAGGTGTTCATCGTCTCCGGGATGCGGGAGACCTGGGCCCACACGGGCGACTACCGCCTCGCCGTCCGCCGCGGCTTCACTGGCGGCGTCCGGGTCGTGACGGCCGCCGCGCTCATCATGATCTTCGTCTTCGCGTCCTTCATCCCGGAGGGCAGCGGCACCATCAAGCCGATCGCCTTCACGCTCGCCGTCGGGATCCTGCTCGACGCGTTCCTCATCCGGATGACGCTCGTCCCCGCCGTGATGTTCCTGTTCCGCCGCGGCGCCTGGTACCTGCCCCGATGGCTCGACCGCGTCCTGCCCACGGTCGACATCGAGGGCGAGGGCATCGTGCGGCACACCGCCGACGTCGCCTGGGCCGAGGGGGAGCGCCGCTGGGCCCTGTCCTCGACCGACCTCGTGCCGCCGGCCCCGTTCGAGACCGAGCCGCTCACCGTGCACGCCGAGCGCGGCACCACGAGCTCGATCAGCGTGCCTGCGCTCGCGCGCCGCGGCGTGGTCGCCACGCTCACCGGTCACCTCGAGCCCGCCTCCGGCCGCGTCCAGGTGGCGGGAGCGGTCGCCCCGACGGGCGCCCGCGAGCTGCGGCAGCTCGCCGCTCCGGTCATCGACGACGGCGCCGCGCTCGACGCGACACCCACCACCCTGATCGCCGAGCGCCTCCGCTTCGCACCGCGGCGCCGCCGCACGGGCACCGTCGGCTCGTGGCTGCAGGTGCTGCCGGACCGGATCGTGCGCGACCGGCCGATCGGGTTGCTGCCGCCGGAGGAGCGCCTCGCGGTCCTCGCGCTCGCCGCCGCCGCGGGGGGCGCCGTGGCGATCGTCGTGGACGCCGGCGATCTCGGGAGGGAAGCGCTCGGCCGTCTCACCGCCCTGCTCGAACCCGTCGCCCACCCCTCCGCGGCCTCGTCGCAGCCCACGGACCGCACCGTCCTGGTCGTCACCTCACCCATCGACCGCGCCGACACCCGACTCGGCGCCGCACCCACCCGCAGAGAGGTCTCCGCATGATCGGCCGCATCCTCAGGGCCCCGCTGACCCGGCTCCTCATCGTCGCCATCGTCCCCGCGGTCGTCCTCGGCGTCTTCGTCGCGGCGCTCGCCGCGGCGGACGCCGGCACCGCGACCATCCCGGCCGCGCTCGTGAACAACGACAAGCTCGTGCAGACGAAGGGCGCGGACGGGAAGACGACCACCATCGCCGCCGGCCGGCTCGTCGTCACCGGGCTCACCAAGCCGACGAGCGGCGGCTCCGGCGCCTCCATCGACTGGACGCTGACGAACACGAAGGACGCGAAGCAGATGCTCGCGGACGGGAAGGTCTACGCGATCGTGACGATCCCGCAGACGTTCTCCAAGTCGATCGCCACCGTGTCGGGGACCGACCCGAAGCAGGCCGAGATCAGCGTCAGGACCGACGACGCGCACGGCACCCTCGTCAGCCAGATCGGCGGCGTCGTCGGCGACACGATCGCCTCCACCGTCGGCGGCTCGATCACCACGAGCGTCGTGTCCGGCCTCTACAGCGGCTACGCGACCGTTCGAAGCAACCTGCTGCAGGCCGCCGACGGCGCCAGCAGTCTCGGCACCGGCGCGAGCTCCCTCTCGTCCGGCCTGAGCAAGGCCGCGAACGGCGGCGACCAGCTGACGTCGGGCGCGTCGTCGCTCGGAAGCGGCGCACGGCAGCTCGCGAACGGCGCGAGCTCGCTCGG
This sequence comes from Amnibacterium sp., assembly GCF_051956055.1. Classification (NCBI taxonomy): domain Bacteria; kingdom Bacillati; phylum Actinomycetota; class Actinomycetes; order Micrococcales; family Microbacteriaceae; genus Amnibacterium; species Amnibacterium sp. The sequence goes on along the minus strand of NZ_JBQCGC010000036.1, from coordinate 17,183 downwards.
CTCCGGCCTCCGCACGGCCGCGTCCGGTGCCGCCAGCGCCTCCTCGGGCGCGACGAAGCTGGCGAGCGGCGTCCGCACCTACACGTCCGGGGTGCGCTCGTACGCGGGCGGGGTCGACCAGCTGCTCGCGCAGCTCGACGCCGGTTCGAAGCAGTCCGCCGCTGCGCAGACGAAGCTGGCCGACGGCACGTCGACCATCGCCTCCTCCCTCCGGGCCCTGACGCAGGACCCCACGCTCTCGCCGCAGACGAAGGGCGCGATCACGCAGATCGCCGCCCAGCTCGACACGATCTCGAGCGGGCAGTCGCAGCTCGCCGCGGCGTCGGCGCCGATCACCTCGAACCCCAAGGTCGCGCAGCTGCGGCAGGGCGGGGACGCCCTCGCCTCCGGCGGCCCTGCGCTCGCCTCCGGGGCGTCGTCACTCGCCTCCGGCCTCGCGAAGCTGCCGGGCGGCCTCAGCTCCTCCGCGTCGGGCGCCGACTCGCTCGCGACCGGGGTGGCCCAGCTCGGCACGGGCGCCGACCAGCTCGCGAGCGGGGCGTCGCAGCTCACCTCCGGCGTGCGGCAGAGCGCGACGGGCGCCGACAAGCTCGCGTCCGGCGCCGACAAGATCGGGTCAGGGCTGAAGAGCGGCGCCGCGCAGGTGCCGAACCTCACGAAGACGCAGCAGCAGCACGCGGGCAAGGTGGTCGCGGCGCCCGTGACCGCGTCCGCGAGCCGGGAGAACAAGCTGTCCGGCCCCGGCGAGATCGTGTCGACCCTGATCGTGCCGGTCGGCCTGTGGATCGGCGCGGCCGCGCTCGTCCTGCTGTTCGGGGCCGTCTCCCGGCGGCTCCTCGCCACCGGTGTCGGCACGGGCCGGCTGGTCGGCGGGGCGCTGCTGCGCGGGGTCGTCGTCGCCGTGGCCCAGGCGCTGCTCATCGTGATCGTCGTCGCCGCGACGCTCGGCGTCAGCTGGGCCGCGCTGCCGCTGCTGTTCCTCGTCGCCGTCGTCGCCGGGGTCGCGTTCCTCGCCATCCACCAGCTGCTGCAGGCGCTCTTCGGCAGCGCGGGAACGGTGCTGTCGATCGTGCTGCTCGGCGTGCAGCTCGTGGCCGTCGGCGGGATCTACCCGATCCAGCTCGTGTCGGTGCCGTTCCAGGCGCTCAGCCCGTTCCTCCCGCTCACGGCGGCCGTGAACGCGACCACCGCCGTGCTCACCGGGGCGTCCGGCGGCACGATCGCGACCGGGATGCTCTCGCTCGTGCTCTGGGCGCTGCTCGCCTTCGTGCTGACGGTGGCGGTGGTGGCGAGACGCCGTACCTCCACCGCGCTGTTCAGCGCGACGCCCGCGCTCGTCTGAGCCGTCGCGCGGATGCGGGTGTTCACGAAGCGCAGGCCGGACGCGCCGGAGGGGTTCTTCGAGGCCGAGGCGGCGGGCCTCCGGTGGCTCGCCGACGCGCACGGCGCCAGGATCGTGGCGGTGCTCGCGGTCGAGCCGGGTCGCATCGACCTCGAGGCGCTCGAGCCGGCCCGGCCCCGCCCCGAGCACGCGCGCGAGCTCGGGCGCGCGCTCGCGGCCACCCACGACGCGGGGGCGGCCGCGTTCGGCGTCCCGCCGGAGGGGTGGGCGGGCCCGACCTACATCGGGCAGCAGCCGCTCACGACCCGCGCGGGCGGCTGGACCGGGTGGGGCGCCTTCTTCGCGGCCGAGCGCGTGCTGCCGTATGCCCGGCGCGCGGCCGAGCGGGGCGCGGTCGGAGGCGCGGACGTGCGCGTGGTCGAGGCGGCCTGCGAGCGGCTCGCGAGCGGCGAGCTCGACGACGGCGAGCCGGCCGCGCGGATCCACGGCGACCTCTGGAACGGGAACGTGCAGTGGACCGCCGGCGGCTGCGTCCTCATCGACCCCGCCGCCTCCGGTGGGCACCGGGAGACCGACCTGGCGATGCTCGACCTCTTCGGCTGCCCGTTCCTCGACGAGGTGCTCGCCGGGTACGAGGAGGCGCATCCCCTCCTGCCCGGCCGGCAGGAGCGGGTCGGCATGCACCAGCTGCACCCCCTCGCGGTGCACGCCGCGAGCCACGGCCCGGCGTACGCGGCGCCGCTCGTGGCCGCCGCCAGGAGCACGCTCGACCTCCCGGCAGGAGGCGGCCGGTAACGTGGACGCGGACCGGACAGAGGGGGCGGACATCGAGGCTGACACCTCCGACGAGCGGTACGACTTCGTCGTCGTCGCGAACAGGCTCCCCGTCGACCGGGTGACCGCGCACGACGGGACGCCGTCGTGGCAGCCGTCGCCCGGCGGTCTCGTGACGGCGCTCGAGCCCGTGATGCGCGCCAACGCCGGCGCCTGGATCGGCTGGACGGGCGTCGCCGACGACGACCAGGAGCCGTTCGACACGGACGGGATGCACCTCGTCCCCGTGCCGTTGTCGGCGACCGCGGTCGAGCTCTACTACGAGGGCTTCTCGAACGACACGATCTGGCCGCTCTACCACGACGTCATCGCGCAGCCGACCTACAGCCGCCGGTTCTGGGAGATGTACGTCGAGGTGAACCGGCAGTTCGCCGAAGCCGCGGCGGCGGTCGCGTCGGAGAGCGGCACCGTCTGGGTGCAGGACTACCAGCTGCAGCTCGTGCCGAGGATGCTGCGGGAGCTGCGGCCCGATCTCGTGATCGGCTTCTTCAACCACATCCCGTTCCCGGCGTACGGCCTGTTCTCGCAGCTGCCGTGGCGGCGGGAGATCGTCGAGGGGCTGCTCGGCGCGGACCTGATCGGCTTCCAGCGCCGGGCGGACGCGGGCAACTTCCTCCGGGCCGTCCGGCGGCTCTTCCACGTGCAGACCGCGCACGGCCACGTCGAGCTGCCCGCCGCGGGCGAAGGACGCTGGCCCAACTCGATGTCCGACGCTCCGCGCACGGTCGTCGCGCGGCACTTCCCGATCTCGATCGACGCGAAGGCGTACGTCGAGCTCGTGGAGCGGCCGGAGGTGCGGGCGCGCGCGGCGCGGATCCGCCACGACCTCGGCGACCCGACGACGATCATGCTCGGCGTCGACCGGCTCGACTACACCAAGGGCATCCGGCACCGCTTCGCGGCGTACGCCGAGCTGCTCGCCGAGGGCAAGCTCGACGTCGACGACACCGTGCTCGTGCAGATCGCGAGCCCCAGCCGCGAGCGCGTCGAGACCTACAAGTCGCTGCGCGACGAGATCGAGCTCACGGTCGGTCGCGTCAACGGCGAGTTCGGCACGATCGCGCACTCGGCGATCAACTACCTCCATCACGGGTACCCGCGGGAGGAGATGGTGGCGCTGTTCCTCGCCGCCGACGTGATGCTCGTAACCGCCCTCCGGGACGGCATGAACCTCGTCGCGAAGGAGTACGTCGCCACCCGGGCCGACGAGGACGGCGTGCTCGTGCTCAGCGAGTTCGCCGGCGCGGCCGACGAGCTGAAGCAGGCGCTGCTCGTGAACCCCCACGACATCGAAGGACTGAAGCGCGCGATGCTGAGCGCCGTGCACATGCCGCGGGCCGAGCGCCGCACGCGGATGCACGCGCTGCGCCAGCGCGTGCTCGTGCACGACGTCGAGCGCTGGTCGAGGGACTTCCTCGGCGCGCTCGCGGAGGTGCGCCCGACCGCGTCCGCGAAGGCGGCCGCTGCGAGCGAATGATGCCGATCGACGACCGCGTGGGCGCATCGGGCAGCGGGGTGCGCCGCGACCTCCGCGACGCACTCGGCGCGCTCGCCGCGACCCCCCGCCTCCTGGTCGCGCTCGACTTCGACGGCACGCTGGCGCCGGTCGTCGACGACCCGGCGAAGGCGCGCGCGACCCCGGAGGCGCGGGCCGCGGTCGAGCGGCTGATCGCGGCGCCCGACACCCGGGTGGCGCTCGTCTCCGGTCGATCGCTGCGGGACCTCGAGCAGGTCGCGCCGTTCGGGGACCGCGTGCTGCTCGTCGGTTCCCACGGGATCGAGCTGCGGCTCGACGAGCCGGACGACGTGCTCGCACTGGACGCGGAGGAGCGTGCGCAGCTCGGCGTGCTCGGCGAGGTGCTCGACCAGATCGCGGGCACGCTCGACTCGGTGTGGATCGAGCCCAAGCCGGCCGGGTTCGCGCTGCACACCCGCCTCGCGAGCGAGCGGCACAGCCGGATCGCGCACCTCGTCGCGATCAACGAGCTGAAGGCGGAGGCGCCGGAGGCGACCGTGCGGCTCGGGAAGAACGTGATCGAGTTCTCCGTCCGCTCGACGACGAAGGGCGAGGCGGTCGAGCACCTCCGCCGGTACACGCGGGCGACCGCCGTGTTCTACGCGGGCGACGACGTCACCGACGAGGACGCGTTCGTCGCGCTGAACGCGGAGGACCTGGGCGTGAAGAGCGGGGACGGCCCGACGGCCGCGGACCACCGGGTCGGCGGCCCGGCGGACGTCGCCGCCGTCTTGAACCTGCTCGCGACCCTCCGCGAGACCCACACGAAGGACGGCGCCGGCACGAACTGACCCGCCCGGGGCGCCGCGCCCGGATCTCCTGAACACCGCACGGCGCACCTTCGTTGTTCAGGAGAATCTCGCGCGTCGGGACCGGATCTCCTGAACGACGAACACCGGACGGCGCGAAGCCGCGCCTTCATCGTTCAGGAGGAACTCGCGCGTCGCGGAGGCGCGTCAGCGGCGCAGACGGCGGAGGAAGGCGACCAGGCGGGCGATGCGGGTCGCGATGAGCGTCGCGAGCGCGATCCCGACCAGCAGACCGGCGACGATCAGGATGCTCATTCGGTCCACCATCGCTCGATGTCGGGCAGCAGCTCCTGCAGGGTCCGCGCGCGGTAGGTCGGCTCGCCCTCGCCGAGCCCGAAGCGGTCGACGAACGCGGTGGTGGCACCGAGCGCAGTCGCCGGCTCGAGGTCGTTGCGCCAGACGTCGCCCACCGCGAGCAGCCGCTCGGGCGGCAGGTCGCCGAGCAGCCGGTCGAGCACCGCGGGAAGGCCGCCTGGCTTACGCGCGTCCCCGACGAGCTCGTCGAGCAGACCCGCCAGCCCGAGCCGGTCGAGCACCGGCTCGATGCCGTCGACCGGCGCGTTCGTCACGAGCACGCAGCGCACGTCCGCGGGGCGCGCCGCCAGCAGGGTGGCGAGCCCGGGAGGCGCGGTGACGCTCGCCGCACCCGCGTGCAGCGCCTGCCGGCTCGCGGCGTACGCGGCCGAGCGGTCCGCCTCCGGCACGCCGTTCGTCGACGCCCAGTCGGCGACGAGCGCATAGCCGTCGCGGTGGCCCTCGCCGGTGCGGGCCCACGCGGCGAAGCGTGCGTCCGCCTCGTTCCCCGCGACCCCGCGGAAGTACGCGAGTACCGGCTCGTCGCCGACGGCGACGGTGCCGTCGAAGTCGAGCACGACGATGCGTCGCGGGGACGAAACAGAGCCGGAACGCATCGTCCGTACGCTACCCGCGCACCACGCCAGGAGGAGGAACGGCATGAGCACGGTCGACAAGAGCAGCGCGGGTCTGGGGGAGCGGCAGTACCACATCGGCGTCGCGCCGGGCGAGGTGAGCCGGGTGGCGCTGCTGCCCGGGGACCCGTTCCGGGTCCCGCTGGTCGCCGAGTTCCTGACCGACGTGCAGGAGGTGGCCCATCGCCGCGAGCACCGCACGATGGTCGGCACCTACAAGGGCATCCGGATCACGGCGACCTCCACCGGTATGGGGTGCCCGAGTACCGCGATCGCCGCGGAGGAGTTGATCCGGGTCGGGGTCACGAGCCTGATCCGCGTCGGGAGCTCGGCGGCGGTGCAGCCGGGCATCCGTCCGGGCGACCTGCTCGTCAGCGAGGGCACCCTCCGCAACGACGGCACGACCGCCGCGTACGTGCACCCCGGGTACCCGGCCGTGCCGGACCTGCCGATCACCGTCGAGCTCGAGCGGCAGGCGGCGCGCATCGCCGAGCGGGAGGGCGGGCGCTCCTTCAACGGCATCAACGCGAGCGACGACGCCTTCTACGCGGAGGGCCCGGAGTGGATCGAACGTCTGCGCCGGGAGGGGATCCTGAACATCGAGATGGAGTCCTCCGCCCTGTACGTGGTCGCCCGGCTCCGCGGCGTCCGCGCCGGCATGGTGTGCGCCTGCTCGAGCAACCTCGTCGACGGCGCGAGCCTCTACTCCGGCACGAAGGACGCGCTGCAGGCCGGCTGGGCGGCGAGCATCGAGGCCGCACTGGAGACCGCCGTCGCGCTCGAGCTCGGAGAGCCCGCGTGACGGGGGAGGCGAGCGGCGGTGCGGGCCTCGACCTGCACTCGCACCTCGAGGGTCGCGTCCGTCCGGCGACGGCGGCCGAGCTCGCCCGCAGGCTGGGCGCGCCGGAGCCCGACCGCGGCTGGGCGGCGGCGCTCCGGCTGGAGGAGCCAGGCGATCTCACCGCGTACCTCGCCTGCGTCGCCGCGAGCTACCCGCTGTTCCAGGACCCGGAGGCGGTGCGGCGGATCGCGTACGAGGCGGTGGTCGACGCCGCCGCGGACGGGCAGGCGCACCTCGAGCTCCGCTTCGGTCCCGCCACCCACGTCACCGACCGGCACGGCTTGGACGAGGTCGTGCGGGCGGCGGCCGATGGCGTCCAGGAGGGCGCCGCCGCGACCGGTGTGCCGGCCGGGATCGTGATCGCCGCCCTCCGGCACCACGACGCGGAGACGAACGAGCGGGTCGCGCGCGCCGCCGCACGCGCCGCGGGCTCCGGCGTGACCGGGTTCGACCTCGCGGGCGACGAGTCCCGCTGGCCCGCGCACGAGCCGTTCGCCGCTGCGTTCCGGATCGCCGCGGCCGCCGAGCTGGGGCTGACGTGCCATGCGGCGGAGGCGGCGGGCGCCGCGGCCGTGGCCGACGCGATGCGGGTGCTGGGCGTCCGGCGCATCGGCCACGGCGCGCATCTCGCCGAGGATCCGGAGGCGCTGCGCCGGGCCGCAGACGAGGGCGTGGTCATCGAGATCTGCCCCACCTCGAACGTGTGGACGGGGGCCATCCCCCGGGTGGAGGCGCATCCGGCCAGGGCGTTCCTCGCCGCCGGCGTCCGCGTGGTGCTCGGCGACGACAACCCCGTGCAGACCGGGTCCCCGCTGTCCGCCGAACGCGCGGTGCTGCGCGAGCGGCTCGGGTTCACGGCGGCGGAGCTCGCGCGCCTCGACGCCGACGCGCTCGACGCCGCGTTCCTCACCCGCGACGAGCGCCGTTCGGCCGCGGCCCTCCTCGGGAGGCGCTGAGGCGGCTCGGGTCGCGGTCCCACGATCGTGACGGGCCGGAAACGCCGGTGAAACGCACCGTGGATACCGTCGCCGGGACACAGCACCCCGCCCCCAGCACCCCGAGGATCCGCATGCCTGCACCGCTCATCCCCGCCGCCTTCGACCGTCGGTCGTTCCTCCGCATCGGCGGCGTCGCCGCCGGTGCCGTCGGCACCACAGCCCTCCTCGCTGCGTGCTCCAGCGCCAGCGCGACCGGCTCGTCCGGCAGCAGCTCGAGTGGCGCCGCCGCGAACTTCGGCACCATCGCGGTGCAGCTCTCCTGGATCAAGAACATCGAGTTCGCGGGCGAGTTCTTCGCCACCGAGAACGGCTACTACAAGAAGGCCGGCTTCGACGCGGTCACGCTGCTCGCGGGCGGCTCCGGCAGCACGACGGCGGAGGAGATCGTGATCTCCGGCAAGGCGCTGGTCGGCCTGTCGTCGCCCATCGGCACGGTCCCCTCCGTCCTCAAGGGCGCGCCGCTCAAGATCATCGCGACGACGTACCAGAAGAACCCGTTCTGCCTCATGTCGCTCGAGGACGGCACGCCGATCCGCACGGTCGCCGACCTGAAGGGCAAGAAGCTGGGGGTCCAGTCGGGGGCGAACCAGACGATCATCGACGGGTTCCTGAAGGCGAACGGCCTCTCGAAGAGCGACGTCACCATCGTGACGACCGGCTTCGACATCGCGCCGCTGATCTCCGGCAAGTACGACGCGCACATGTCGTACATCACGAACGAGCCGATCCTCGCCGCGTCCGAGGGCAAGAAGCCCGTCATCCTCGGCTTCGCGGACAACGGCCTGCCCTTCGTCGCGGAGACGTTCACCGTGCTGCAGGACACCATCGACACGAAGCGGGACCTCCTGAAGGCGTACCTGAAGGCGGAGATCCAGGGCTGGACCGACGCGGTGAAGGACCCGGCCAAGTCGGCGGACCTGGCGGCGAACAAGTACGGCAAGGGCGCGAACTTCGGCAAGGACCTCGACGTGTCCGAGCAGACGAAGGAGGCGACCGCGCAGAACGGGCTCGTCCTCACGGCGGACGTGAACACCAACGGCCTGTTCACGATGACGCAGGACCTCATCGATCAGAACATCAAGTCGCTCGCCGCGATGGGATACGACATCACCGCCGACAAACTGTTCGACCTGAGCATCCTGGAGGAGGTCTACAAGGAGAACCCGGACCTCAAGACGACGTTCACCATCCCGTCGGCCTCCGCCTCGAGCTGAGCTCGGCAGCACCACAGCGACACCGCACGAGGGAGAAGGTCCCATGACGGACATCGTGACGAGCACCGCGGTCGCGACGTCGGACCCGGCGGCGAACCCGGAGCTCGCCTCCGGGGTCAACATCCAGGGTCTGACCAAGACCTTCTCCCTCGGGCGCAGGTCCGTGCAGGCCCTGTCGAACGTCGACCTCGGCACGAGGAAGGACTCGTTCCTCTCGCTGCTCGGGCCGTCCGGCTGCGGCAAGTCGACGATCCTCCGGATCCTCGCCGGGCTGGAGACGCCGACGACCGGGTCGGTCGTGGTGAACGGCCGCACCGCGGCGGAGATCCAGCGCGACCACTCGATCGGCATCGCGTTCCAGGACTCGGCGCTGCTGCCGTGGCGCACGGTCGAGAAGAACATCCGCCTGCCGCTCGAGGTCGCGGGCATCCGGGCCGACGACTCGCTCGTCGACGGCCTGATCGACCTCGTCGGGCTGCGCGGATTCGAGCACGCGAAGCCGGCGCAGCTCTCCGGCGGCATGCGGCAGCGCGTCTCCATCGCCCGATGCCTCGTGGTGCAGCCGAGCATCATGCTGCTCGACGAGCCGTTCGGCGCGCTCGACGACATGACCAGGCAGCGGATGAACGTCGAGCTGCTGCGGATCTGGACCGAGCGGCCCGCGACCACCCTCATGGTCACGCACGGCATCAGCGAGGCGGTGTTCCTCTCCGACGTGGTCGCGGTCATGAGCGCGCGACCCGGCCGCATCGCGGAGGTCGTGGAGATCGACCTCCCGCGGCCGCGCGTGCCCGAGCTGATGCGCACCCCGGAGTTCCACGCGTACGTCGACCGGCTCTCGGAGATCCTGTTCGGGGGCAGGGGCGACGCCGATGACTGAGTTCTCGGAGGCGGCGTCGAGCGTCGTCGTCGACGGCGACGTGCCCGGCGACCGGCCGTCGCGCGGCCTCGGTCGGCGCCTCGCGGGCGCCCCCGCCTGGGTGGGCGGCGTGGTCGGCGTGGTGCTCATCGTCGTCGTGTGGGGCGTGGTCGCGGTCACGCCGTTCGGGAGGAACGGGGCGATCCCGACCCCGCTGGCCGTCGTCCTGCTGTTCGGCAGGGCCTTCGGCGACTCGTCGTACTGGAACGCGATCGCCGCGACGAGCCTCGCCGCGGGCGAGGGGTACCTGATCGGCAACGCGATCGCGATCGTGCTGGCGCTGATCGTGCTCCTGATCCCGCGGTCGGAGGGGCTCGCGACGCAGCTCGCGGTCGTCACCTCCTGCCTCCCGCTCACCGCGATCGGTCCGCTCGTCGCGATCATGTCCGACGCGGGCTCGCGGGTGACGAGCGTGTTCCTCGCCGCGCTCAGCGTGATCTTCACGACCGTGATCGGCTCGATCCTCGGTCTCAAGTCCGCGAACCGCACGCAGCTCGACGTGATCAGCGCCTACGGCGGCACCCGGTTCACGCAGATCCGCAAGGTGCGCCTCATCGCTGCCCTGCCGAGCCTCCTCGCCGCGCTGAAGATCGCGGCCCCGGCGGCGTTCCTCGGCGCCGTGCTCGGCGAGTACTTCCTCGTCGGCGTGGACTCGGGGATCGGCATCCTCCTGCTGAACGCGCAGTTCTACAACGACGCGACCCGGGTCTGGGTGCTGGCGCTCACCTCCGGCGGCGTCGCCGGGCTCGCGTACTTCGTCATCGACCGCATCGGCCGCCTGCTGACCCCCTGGTCGGCCGGCGACCGCAGCAGGAAGGCGGCGTTCTGATGACCGCGACCGCCGGCGCCGTGCGCGGCCCCGTCGTCTCCGCCTCGACGCGCACCGCGATCGCCTACACGGTGCGGCGCACCGGCGTGACGGTGGGCACGATCCTCTTCTCGCTGGTCGTGCTGCTGCTCGGGTGGCAGCTCGCGGTGAGCACGTCGCACATCTCCTCCTTCATCGCGAAGGGGCCGATCGACGTCTGGAACTACTTCACGCAGGACGGCGACGGCGGCACCGCCGCGGCGCACCAGCGCACCCTGTTCGCGCTGCTCGGCGTGACGCTCCAGGACGCCTCGATCGGGTTCCTCGTGGGCGTGCCGCTGTCGGTGCTCGTGTCCGTCGCGTTCACGATGTTCCGCCCCGTCGAGTTCATGTTCATGCCGGTCGCGATGCTGCTGCGCACCGTGCCGCTGCTCGCGATGGCGCCGGTCATCTACATCGTGTTCGGCAACGGCGCCGTCACCGCGGCGCTGATCGGCACCGTGGTCGTGTTCTTCCCGCTGCTCGTGAACCTCACGGTGGGGCTGCGTTCCGTCTCCCAGCAGTCCGTCGATCTCGTCCGCGTCTACGGCGGCAGCCGCTTCACCGTGCTGCGGAAGGTCGCGGTGCCGACCGCGCTCCCGCACTTCTTCGCCTCGATGCGGATCGCGGTGCCTGGCGCCATCACGGGAGCGATGCTCTACGAGTACCTGTTCACGACGACCGGGCTCGGCGCCGCCGTGCCGGCCGCGAAGGCCGCGTTCGACTACCAGCTGATCTGGGCCTCGACCGTGTTCGTCACGATCGTGTCGGTGGTCCTGTACACGATCACCGCGATCGTCGAAGCGGCCGTCCTGTCGGAGTGGGGTCCGGACGCCGGCAAGGCCTCCGGTCGCTGAGCCGGCCGTGCCGCACCGGATCCTCCTCGACACCGACCTCGGCTCCGATCCCGACGACGAGCTCGCGCTCGCGCTGCTCTGGGGCTCGCCCGAGGTCGACCTCGCGGGCGTGAGCACGACCTACGGCGACGTGGCGCTGCGCGCCGGGATCGTGCACCGCATGGCGGACCTGGTGGGCCGCCGCGTCCGGGCGTTCCCGGGGGAGCCGACCCCGCTGTCGGGGAAGGCCGTCTGGTGGGCGGGCACCGAGGGCGAGGCCTACGGCGACCTCGTGCCGTTCCCGATCCCGGCAGGCGGCGCGCACTCGGACGGGGTCGGCGTGCTGCTGGACGGCGGCGCGGAGGCCGAGCTGCTCGCGATCGGACCGCTCACCTCCGTGGCCGTCGCGCTCGACCGCGGGCTCGAGGTCGCCGGCATCACGCTCATGGGCGGCGACTTCGCCGACCCGGAGGCGGCCGAGCACAACCTCGCCTCCGACGTCGTCGCGGCGCAGCGGGTGTTCGCCTCCGGCCTCCCGATCACGGTGGTCGGCATCGATCTGACCCGACGGGTGCGGTTCGGGGAACCCGAGCTCGCACGGTTCGCGGCGTGCGGTGAGCTCGGCCGCATCCTCGCCGCGGAGATGCGCGCGTGGATGGTGCGCTGGGACGAGCCGTTCGAGGTGCCCCACGACCCGCTCACCGCGCTCGCGCTCCTCGAGCCCGAGCTGTTCACGTTCACCGACCCGGTCGGGGTGCGCGTGGCCGACGACGGATCGGTGCACCCGGAGGGGACGGGCACGGTCCGGATCGCGACGGGGGTGGACGTCGACGCGGCCCGGTCGTCGATGGCGGACCGCATCGCGCGCGGATCGACCCCGGTCGCGAGGTGACGAGCCCACCCCGCACCTCCGCCCGCCCTCTCCGCCGGTCGAGGTGCGAGCGCAGCGATGGGCCCACCGCCTGGGCCCCACCGCCGGTGTTCCCGGCGGAGGGAGGTTCCCGGGCGGGGGACTCGAGACCACCGGAACACGAACAAGGAGGAACGGGATGACGAAGCGGATGCGACTCGGTGTGTTCGAGGTGGCCGCGGTGCAGGTCGGCGGCACGCTCAGCTGGCCGCACCCGCGCAGCCGGTCGATCGAGTACCGGGACCCGCGGTACTGGGTGGAGGTCGCGAAGCTCCTCGACACCGCCGGGTTCGACTTCCTCTTCTTCGCGGGCGGCTACGGCTACCCGACCGTGCAGGGGCGCCTCCACCCGCTCTCCGTCACGGGCGGCATCAACTTCCCGGGCATCGACCCGAGCTATCTGATCCCGGTGCTCGCGTACGAGACGGAGCGGCTCGGCTTCGTGTTCACCTCCGGCACCGGGCTCGACCACCCCGTCCAGACGGCGCGCACGTTCTCGACGCTCGACCACCTGACGGGCGGCCGGGTCGGCTGGAACATCGTCACCGGGGCGTCGCAGGACACGATCGCGCGGCTCTTCGGGCACGACGAGATGCGGAAGCACGACGACCGCTACGACCAGGCGGACGAGTACCTCGAGCTCGCGCTGCGGTTCTGGGAGACGGCGTGGGACGACGACGCCGTGGAGGAGGACCGGGATGCGGTCCGCTACGCGGACCCGGCCAAGGTCCACGAGATCGAGTACACGGGGGAGTACTACCGGTCGGGAGGCTGGTACGCGACGCCGCCCTCCCCGCAGCGCACGCCCGTGCTGTTCCAGGCGGGCACCTCGGCCCGCGGCCGCGCCTACGCCGCGCACAACGCCGAGTGCGTGTTCGTGCAGGGTACGACCGTCGCTGCGACGAAGGCGAACGTCGCGGACATCCGGGCCCGTGCCGCAGCGGAGGGGCGCGATCCGGACGCGATCCGGATCATGGTCGGCGTCACCGTGACCGTGGGCGAGACGCACGAGGCGGCGGTCGCGCAGCGGGCGGAGTTCGACGCCCTGCAGACCGACGAGGTCGTGAACGTCCTCTACTCCGGCAACACCGGCATCGACCTGCTCTCGCTCGACCCGGACCGCTCGCTCGAGCAGCTCGTGCCGGAAGGCGCGGTCGGTCAGCTCGGGCAGAGCAACATCGACCGCTTCCTGCCGAAGGACGGCTCGCCCGCGCCGACCGTGCGGCAGATCCTCGACCAGCTGAAGGGGCGAGGAACCCGCGGCTTCCAGGTGACCGGGTCGGTGACGGAGGTCGCGGACGAGCTCGAGTCGTTGATGGACGAGACGGACCTCGACGGGTTCCTCCTCGAGCCGATCTTCGCGCCGGCCGATCTCGAGGACTTCGCCCGCTGGGTCGTCCCCGAGCTGCGCCGCCGCGGTCGGCTTCCGGAGGAGCCCTCGACTGGGACCCTCCGCGAGCAGCTCATCGGCTCGGGCCCGCACCTGACGACCCACTTCGGCACGAGCCTCACCCGCTGAACACCTCAGACCTCCGCGCTGTCCCTGTTGCCCGGGCGCCCCCGGTGGGATCAGGCACCGCGCGTCGATCCAGGGCCGCGGGGGAGCCTCGCGAAGGCGGCGGACCGGCTCCGCACGGGCGATACCCTGAGAAACATGGCTGAAACCCCCGATTCCCACGCCGCTGTGGACATCAAGCCGCGCTCTCGGGTCGTCACCGACGGGATCGAGGCGACGACCTCCCGCGGCATGCTGCGCGCCGTCGGGATGGGCGACGCGGACTGGGACAAGCCGCAGATCGGCATCGCGTCCTCGTGGAACGAGATCACCCCCTGCAACCTGAGCCTCGATCGGCTCGCGCAGGCGGCGAAGGAGGGCGTGCACGCGGGCGGCGGCTACCCGCTCCAGTTCGGCACGGTCAGCGTCTCCGACGGCATCTCCATGGGCCACGAGGGCATGCACTTCTCCCTCGTCAGCCGCGAGGTCATCGCCGACAGCGTCGAGACGGTGATGCAGGCCGAGCGCCTCGACGGCTCGGTGCTGCTCGCGGGCTGCGACAAGTCGCTGCCGGGCATGCTGATGGCGGCGGCGCGGCTCGACCTCGCGAGCGTCTTCGTCTACTCCGGCTCCATCGCCCCCGGCTGGGTGAAGCTCTCCGACGGCACGGAGAAGGACATCACGATCATCGACTCGTTCGAGGCGGTCGGGGCCGTCAAGGCCGGGAAGATGAGCCTCGACGACGCGAAGCGCATCGAGTGCGCGTTCGCGCCCGGCGAGGGATCGTGCGGCGGCATGTACACCGCGAACACGATGGCGTCGGTCGCGGAGGCGCTCGGGATGTCCCTGCCCGGGTCGGCCGCTCCGCCCTCGGCGGACCGTCGCCGCGACTACTTCGCGCACCGCGCCGGCGAGGCCGTGGTGAACCTCCTGAGGCGGGGCATCACGACCCGCGACATCATGACGAAGCCCGCGTTCGAGAACGCGATCGCCATCGTCATGGCGTTCGGCGGCTCGACCAACGCGGTGCTGCACCTGCTCGCGATCGCGCACGAGGCCGAGGTCGACCTCACGATCGACGACTTCAACCGGATCGGCGCGAAGGTGCCGCACATCGGCGACCTCAAGCCGTTCGGCCGCTTCGTGATGAACGACGTCGACCGGGTCGGCGGCGTGCCCGTCGTGATGAAGGCGCTGCTGGAGGCGGGCCTCCTGCACGGCGACTGCCTCACCGTCACGGGCAGGACGGTCGCGGAGAACCTCGCGGAGATGGACATCGCGCCGCTCGACGGCACGGTGCTCCGGAAGCTCGACGACCCCATCCACGCCACCGGCGGCCTCACGATCCTCAAGGGCTCGCTCGCGCCGGAGGGGGCCGTGGTCAAGACCGCCGGCTTCGACGCCGCCGTGTTCGAGGGCCCCGCCCGCGTGTTCGAGCGGGAGCGGGCCGCGATGGACGCACTCACGAACGGGGAGATCGCCGCGGGCGACGTCGTCGTGATCCGGTACGAGGGCCCGAAGGGCGGCCCCGGGATGCGGGAGATGCTCGCGATCACCGCCGCCATCAAGGGGGCCGGGCTCGGCAAGGATGTACTCTTGCTCACCGACGGCAGATTCTCGGGCGGCACAACCGGCCTGTGCATCGGCCACATCGCGCCGGAGGCGGTGGACGCAGGTCCGATCGCCTTCGTGCGAGACGGTGACCCGATACGGGTGGACATCGCCTCCCGCACGCTCGACCTCCTCGTCGAACCGGCAGAGCTGGACGCCCGTCGAAACGGCTGGGCCCCTCTGCCGCCCCGGTACACCCGCGGCGTGCTCGCGAAGTACTCCAAGCTCGTGCAGTCCGCCGCCGTCGGCGCCGTCACCGGCTGACGCCGCGCGGACCCGCTTCCGTCATCGAAGGAACCCCTTGTCCTCTCCGACCTCCCCGACGCCGTCCGCGGTGCGCGCCCCGGTGCGCGCCGCCGGCGGCGAGCAGCACGCCACGCGCGCTCCCGAGCCCGAGCTGATCACGGGCGCGGAGGCGGTCGTCCGCACCCTCGAGCTGCTCGGCGTCACCGACGTCTTCGGGCTGCCCGGCGGCGCGATCCTGCCCGTCTACGACCCGCTGCTCGAGGCGAAGACCCTCCGGCACATCCTCGTGCGCCACGAGCAGGGCGCCGGCCACGCGGCCGAGGGCTACGCCTCCGCCTCCGGCAGGGTCGGGGTCGCGATCGCCACCTCCGGCCCCGGTGCGACCAACCTCGTCACCGCGATCGCCGACGCGTACATGGACTCGGTGCCGCTGCTCGCGATCACCGGCCAGGTCTTCTCGACGCTCATGGGCACCGACGCGTTCCAGGAGGCCGACATCGTCGGCATCACGATGCCGGTCACGAAGCACTCCTTCCTCGTGAAGCAGGCCGCGGACATCCCGCTCGCGCTGGCGTCCGCGTACCACATCGCCTCCACGGGCCGCCCCGGGCCCGTGCTCGTCGACATCACGAAGGACGCGCAGCAGGAGGTGGCGCCCTTCGTCTGGCCGGTCAAGCTCGACCTGCCCGGCTACCGCCCCATCGCGAAGGTGCACGGCAAGCAGGTGCAGGCGGCGGCGCAGCTGCTCGCCTCCGCGGAGCGTCCCGTCCTCTACGTCGGCGGCGGGGTCGTGCGCGCCCACGCCGCGGCGGAGCTCCGCGAGCTCGCCGACCTCACCGGCGCGCCCGTCGTCACCACGCTGATGGCGCGAGGGGCGTTCCCCGACAGCCACCCGGCGAACCTCGGCATGCCGGGCATGCACGGCACGGTGCCCGCGGTGCTCGCGCTGCAGGAGGCGGACCTGCTCGTCGCGATCGGCGCGCGGTTCGACGACCGCGTCACCGGCAAGGCGTCGCTCTTCGCGCCGGACGCGACGGTCGTCCACATCGACATCGACCCGGCGGAGATCGGCAAGATCCGCGTCGCCGACGTCCCGATCGTCGGCGACGCGAAGGAGGTCCTCGGCGACCTCTCCGCGGCGTTCCGCGACCTCGGCGCGCACTCGGAGCAGCCCTACGCGGCCTGGTGGTCGCGGCTCAGCGACCTGCGCCAGCAGTACCCGCTCGGGTACACGCCCACCTCCGACGGCCTCCTGTCTCCGCAGCACGTGATCACGCGGATCGGCGAGCTCTCCGGGCCGGAGGCGGTGTACGCCTCCGGTGTCGGCCAGCACCAGATGTGGGCCGCTCAGTTCATCCGCTACGAGCGGCCGAACGCCTGGCTGAACTCCGGCGGCGCCGGGACCATGGGGTACGCCGTGCCTGCGGCGATGGGCGCCAAGGTGTCGCAGCCGGACCGCGTGGTCTGGGCGATCGACGGCGACGGCTGCTTCCAGATGACGAACCAGGAGCTCGCGACCTGCGTCATCAACGACATCCCGATCAAGGTCGCGATCATCAACAACTCGTCGCTCGGGATGGTGCGGCAGTGGCAGACGCTGTTCTACGACGGCCGCTACTCCAACACGCACCTGAACACCGGGCACGGCACCAAGCGCGTCCCCGACTTCGTGAAGCTCGCCGAGGCCTACGGGGCGCTCGGCATCCGGGTGGAGTCGGAGGACCAGGTCGACGACGCCATCCGGCTCGCGCTCGAGACGAACGACCGCCCGGTCGTGATCGACTTCGTCGTCTCCGCCGACGCGATGGTGTGGCCCATGGTGCCGCAGGGGGTCGG